>DASQOM010000192.1:0-8790 GCA_035644495.1 Planctomycetota bacterium
TTGACGGGGCCCTTCACCGTCGCGACCGGCGGGGGCGTGGGCGGCGGCTCGGGCTTCGCGACGACGACCGGCGCGAGCTCGGAATGGATCTTGTCGCGATACAGCCGCATCTCCTGGAAGATCGTGACGACGGTCTTCTGCAGGTAGCCGTACTTGGGGTCGGTGTACGTCTCGAGCGCGTCGTTGTAGAGATCCGCGATCTTGCGCAGCAGTTCGAGGCCCTGCCGCAGCTTCGCGTTGGAGGCCTTCGTGTCGCTGTCCCCCAGCGCCAGCGCCTCGTCGTAGAACGTCCGCGCCTGGGCCCGCATCGCGTCGCCCTTCGCGGTGATCTTGTCGACGCTCTCGACGATCTTGACGACGTCGTCCTTGGCGAAGGTCCAGCTGCCGAACTCGTTCTTGATCTCGAAGCCCGCGCCCTTGGGGGTGATGTCCCCTTCGAGGCGCTGGCCGCCCTTGAGGAAGACGACGTCGGCGTGGAGGGAGGCCGCAAGCGCGAAGACGAGGACCAGACCGGCGAGGGGCGCGCGCTTCATCGAGGGCCCGGGATCAGCGGCTCCGCCCCGCCGCCATCTTGTAGCCTTCGACGCCGTCGGTGACGGCCGCGCAGTAGTCGGTCTCCTTGTAGACCTTCGTCCAGGCGGCGAGCATGGGCTGCACGCGCTGGTCGAAGTCGGCGGTGCCCTTCGGGGTCTTCACGAGCTCGGGGACGATCATGCGGCGGTAGGCGTCCTCCGCCTGCAGCTCGGCCTTCACGGCGGGGTTCTTCATCAGGCCCTTGCCGATGTCGTTGATCGCGGCCTTCTCGGGACAGCCGGGAAAGGCGGCGACGAAGTTGACCGCCTCGCGGTAGGCCTGGGTCGGCGCGGCGTGCGACAGCTCCTCGATCTCGGACAGGCGCTTCTTGCGGATCTCGGCGATCCGGTCCTTGAGGAAGGTGCCGAACTCCTTCAGTTCCTCGTTCTTCTGCGCGATCAGCTTCTTGGCCTCGAACTCGCAGAGCGAGAACTGCTGGAGGTCGTAGAGATGCGCCGCATACGCCGCGGCGTCGGGCACGGCCTTCTTGTCGAGGATGCCGGGCGACTTCTTCTGGTTGTCCTCGATCATCGTGTGATGGACGTACTTGCCCTTGTCCACGCCCGACGACCAGTACCAGCCCTTGTTGCGGTTGTAGACGATGTTGCCGTCCGGATCGATGACCACGACCCAGGTCGAGTACTGCTTCGGCACCTTGTAGGCGTGCGCGGTCGCGCCGCCGGCGTCGAGCATCGTGGGGAGCGGCGTGACCTTGAACTGGGTCACGTCGCGCTCCACCTGCTTGATCGTCGCCGTCATGGAGCGGCAGATCGAGATGAAGGTGAGATTCTTCATCTTCGAGTACTTGTCGTAATCGGCCATCATGGACTTGAGGAAGTACTCGGGGGTGTCGAAGTAGGCGGTGTCGCTGTTCCAGAAATTGAGGACCACCGTGTTGCCCTTGACGCTGCGGAGGGTGACGGGGGAGCCGATCCAGCCGGCGGCCATGAGCTCGGGAGCGGGCTTCCCGAGGGTGTCCTTGCCCGCCATCATCTCGTCGTCCTGGGCGTCCGCAGGCAGGATGCCCGCCGCCAGGACCAGAAGAATGCCGAATGCCACGATCTTCATGGGTCGCTTGCCTCCCGGGTCGCAGTCGCCCGTCCACGTGGACGCGGTTTCAGAATAATCATACGCATGAATCATGTTTTCTTTGAGAAAACTTGGAAAATAAATGATGAAGGCGGACGGACTCCCCCCGGGAGAGAGGGCCTAGGAAAGAAGACCTTTCACGACCTCGCCATGCACGTCCGTCAGGCGATAGTCCCGCCCCTGGAACCGGTAGGTGAGCTTCTTATGGTCCATCCCCAGCAGGTGCAGGATCGTCGCCTGCAGGTCGTGGACATGGACCTTGTCCTTCGCGACCGAGAAGCCGAGTTCGTCGCTCTCGCCGTAGCTGAAGCCGTGCTTCACCCCGGCCCCCGCCATGAACAGGCTGAAACAGTCTGGATAATGGTCGCGGCCGAGCAGGGCGCTCTTGGCGGTGCGGCCCTCGCGGAACGGCGTCCGGCCGAACTCGCCGCCCCAGATCACGAGCGTATCCTCGAGCAGTCCGCGCTGGCGCAGGTCCTTGATCAGCGCCGCGACGGGGACGTCCATCGTGTGGCACTTCCTGGTCAGGCCGTCGCCGAGCGCCTCGCCGGCGCCGGTGCCGTGGAAGTCCCAGCCCCAGTCGAAGAGGTGGACGAAGCGGACGCCCTTCTCGACCAGGCGCCGCGCGAGCAGGCAGTTGTTCGCGAGGCTCGCGCCGCCGGGCTTCGCGCCATATTCCTTCAGGACCGACTCGGGCTCCTTGCTGATGTCCATGACCTCGGGCACCGCGACCTGCATCCGGTACGCGAGTTCGTACTGCGCGATCCGCGTCAGCGTCTCCGGACTCCCGAGCTCCTTCGCCTGGATCTCGTTCAGGTCGCGCAGGGTGTCGAGGCTGAGCCGCCGCATCTCACGGTCCATCCCGTTCGGGTCGGAGACGTAGAGGACCGGGTCGCCGAGCGAGCGGCACTGGACGCCCTGGAAGACGGACGGCAGGAAGCCGCTGCCCCAGTCGCTCTTGCCCGCGCTGGGCTGCGTCCCGCTGGAGATCAGCACGACGAAGCCGGGGAGGTTCTGGTTCTCCGAGCCCAGCCCATAGGTGACCCAGGAGCCCATCGAGGGCCGCCCCTGGTTGGGCGAGCCCGTGTAGAGCAGCAACTCGGCGGGAGCGTGGTTGAACTGGTCCGTGTTCATGGACCGGATCACGCAGAGCTCGTCGGCGACCGTGCGGAGGTTCGGGATCGCGTCGGACATCCACAGCCCGTTCTGCCCGGCCTGGGCGAACTTGTGGGGCGTACCGAGCAGCTTGGGCACGCCGCTGGTGAACGCAAAGCGCTTCCCTTTCAGGAACTCGTCGGGGCAGTCCTGGCCGTCGTGCTTCACGAGTTCCGGCTTGTAGTCGAAGAGGTCGAGGTGCGGGGGCGAGCCCGCCATATGGAGGTAGATGACGTTCTTCGCGCGGGCCTTGAAGTGCGACTGCCGCGGCGAGAGCGGGTTCTCCGACTCCTGCGCACCCAGCACCGAGCTCAGCGCCATGCCGCCGAGCCCCACCGAGCAGTTCTGCAGGAACTGGCGCCGCGTGACGTCCCGCAGGGTCTCTTCGCGTCGATTCATCGTCCTCACCGCTTCATGAACATTTCGTCCAGGTTGATCAGCACGTTCCCCACGACCGTCCAGGCCGCGAGGTCCGCGACGTCGGCCCCCTGCGGAGCGGGCCCCAGGGGGTCCGTCGCCATCGCGGCCGCCCGCTTCGGGTCGGCCTTGTAGCGCTTCTGCGCCTCCTCGAAGAGCGCGACCAGGCGGCCGAGCTCGGTCTCCGACGGGGGCCGCGCCAGGCAGCGGCGGAAGCCGTAGGTCGCGCGCTCCTTCACCGTCGCGCCGCCCTCGGCGGCGATCCGCCTCGCCAGCGCCTGGCAGGCCTCGATGTACACCGGGTCGTTCATCGTCACGAGCGCCTGGAGCGGCGTATTGGTCGGGATCCGCTTCACGGTGCAGACGAAGCTGTCCGGCGCGTCGAAGGTGGCCATCGACGGATACGGCACCGAGCGGCGCCAGAACGTATAGAGGCCGCGGCGGTAGCGGTCCTCGCCCTTGCTGGGCTCCCAGTCGGTGGAATTCGAGAACGCCGCGCTGAGGCCCGACTTCGGCTGGGGCGGGTACACCGAGGGCCCGAACATCTTGCGGCTCAACAGGCCGCTCGCCGCAAGCGCCTGGTCGCGAACCGCTTCGGCCGAGAGCCGGATCCGCGGCCCGCGCGCGAGCAGCCGGTTCCCCGGATCCTTCCCGAGCAGCGCGGGCGTGACGGCGGACGACTGGCGATAGACCGCCGACGTCACGATCAGGCGCACGAACTTCTTCAGGTCCCACTTCTCGCGCACCAGTTCGGTCGCAAGCCAGTCGAGCAGCTCCGGATGCGACGGCATCTCGCCGCGGACGCCCCAATCCTCGCTCGTGCTGACGAGGCCCGTGCCGAAGAGCTGCTCCCAGATGCGGTTGGCGGCGATGCGCGCGGTCAGCGGGTTGTCGGGGTGCACGAGCCAGCGCGCGAGGCCGAGGCGGTTCTTCGGCTCGCTCTCCGGGAACGGATGCAGCGACGCGGGCACGCCCTCGGACACTTCCTTGCCCTTGACCAGGAAGTTTCCGCGGATCTGGATCGCCGTCTTCCGGCGCCGGGCCTGCGCGAGCTCCTTCATGACGGGGACGGTGATCGCGGCCTTCTGCTCCGCCTGGAGCTTCTTCACCGCCGCGAGCCGGTCGCGGGACGCGGCCAGCTCGGGGGCGATGGACCGGTGATACGCCGCGACCTTCGCGGCCTCTTCCTTGCTGCGCTCGCCTTCGGGCTTCTTGAGGAGCGCCAGCACCTCCGCCGGAATCTCCGCCGCGCCGCGCGCGCGGACGTCGTCCGTCGCCGAAATCCGGAATCGCCCGGGGCCGGGATGCTCGACCTTCAGCAGCAGCGCCGCGTCCTTCGCGACCGGGACCGCTTTCTCCGGGACATAGACGCCGGCGCCGGACTTGAGGGCGATCTCGTGGACGCCGTCGAACACGTGCTCGGTCTTCGGGCTCGGATACCCGTCGATCTTCCGCTCCTCGACCGGCTTGCGCGCGGCATCGAGCAGGGAAACCCTATAGCCCTTCATCCGCGACTGGATGCCGTCGCCGCCGTCCGTGCGGTTCCACAGCACGATGCGGTCGATCGTCGACGCCTGGCCCAGGTCGACCTCCCACCACGGGTTGTCTTCCTGGCCGGTGTGGCAGACCGAGTTCGCGTTGTAGTCGCCGTTCGTGTTTCCGTCGATGGCTCGCTTCGCGTCGCCGCCGAAGTCGGTGCTGCTCTGCTTCGCCTTGCCCTTGAGCGCGAGGTTCTCCGCCCCGCTGAAAACCTGGACCTCCGCAAGGTGGAGGAAGCGCTGCTTCCCCGGCAGGTCGATGCGGACGATCTTCGCCTTGGGCGCTTTCGCCTCCGCGGGAACCAGGGACAGCGACAGCTTGGACAGGGCGACGCCGCCGTCGGCGGGGACGTCGACGCGCAGGGCGGCGATCGACGCGAGGTCGGTCCGCAGCCGGTGCTCGCCCGCTTTCCCGACGGCCTCCAGGTCCTTTTCCGAGAGCGTCTTCCAGGCCACGGGCTGCGCGAGAGCGGCCTCCCACTTCCGGCGCGACTCCTCCAGCGCGGGCGTGGTCGTGTCGAGCGCGGCCTGGAGTTTCGCGAGCTCATCCTCCCAGTCCTTCTTCTGCTTCCTCTGCTCGTCCGTGAAGATCGAGAGGAAGGGGCGGTCGTCGGCCTGGTCGTTGTCCTCGCTCTGGTTGAAGAACGCGAAAAGCTTGAAGAACTCCTCCTGGCTGAACGGGTCGTACTTGTGATCGTGGCACTGGGCGCAGTTGAACGTCAGGCCCATCCACACGGCCATCGTCGTGTTCACGCGGTCGACGATCGCGAAATTGCGGAACTCCTCGTCGTCGGTGCCGCCTTCGGTGTTGGTGAGCGTGTTCCGGTGGAAGGCGGTCGCCTCGAGTTGCGCCTCCGTCGGATTCGGCAGCAGGTCGCCCGCGATCTGCTCCAGGGTGAACTGGTCGAAGGGCATGTTCGCGTTCAGCGACTGGATGACCCAATCGCGGAAAGCCCAGATGACGCGAGGCCGGTCCTCCGCATAGCCCTGCGAGTCGGCATAGCGGGCGAGATCGAGCCAGACCCGGCCCCAGCGCTCGCCGTAGGCGGGAGACGCGAGGAGACGGTCGACGACCTTGTCATAGGCGGTCGGATCCCTGTCGTTCGCGAAGGCCTCGGCCTCCTCGATCGTCGGCGGCAGGCCGTTGAGGTCGAGGGCCAGACGGCGTACGAGGGCGTAGCGGTCGGCTTCCGGCGAGAACGCCAGGCCCTCCTTGTCGAGCCGCGCGAGGATGAAGCGGTCGACGTCGCTGCGCGCGGCGGCGGGGGATTTCACGGCGGGGACGGCGGGGCGCTCCGGCTTGACGAAGGCCCAGTGCTTCGCGTAGTTGCCGCCCTGCTCGATCCAGCACTTCAGCAGGTCGATCTGGTCCTTCGTCAGCTTCTTCCCCGACTTGACGGGGGGCATGAGGTCGTCGCGGTCGGCCGTCGTGACGCGGCGGAGCAGCTCGCTCTGCGCCGGCTTGCCGGGAACGAGGGCGGCCTTGCCGTCGTGGAGGGCGATCGCGCCCTCGAACGTGTCGAGCCGCAGATCGGCCTTCCGCGCCTTCGGATCCGGTCCGTGGCAGAGGAGGCAGTTGTTGGCGAGGATGGGACGGATGTCTCGGCCGAAATCGACCTTGTCCTTCGCCTGCTCCTCCGCGCCGGACAGGGAGCCCAGCGACAGGATCAAGAGCAGCGCCGCGGATCGAGCGATGGCCTGCACGCGATGTCCCTCGGTCTGGAGATTCCGCCCCGGGTGTATTGCCTCTCTTACAATATTACGGTAAGGGTTTCCAGTGTGACGCTAGAATGATTCCCGCCATGTGCCTCCCCAGTCTCAACGTCGACGGAAAGGTCGCCTTCGTCACCGGCACGGGTTCCGGACTCGGCCGCGCGATCTCCATCGGCCTTGCCCAGGCCGGCGCCGACCTCGCCCTGACCGAGCTCCCCGACCGGCTCGACGCCGCGCGCGAGACCGCGCGTGAGATCGAAAAGCTCGGGAAGCGCGCCCACGTCGTTCCGCTCGACGTGATGAAGTTGTCGCAGATCGGCGAGTCGGTCGACGCGGTTCTGAAGCACTTCGGACACCTGGATATCCTCGTCAACAATGCCGGGGTCAACATCCCGAAGCTGGCGGTCGACGTCACCGAAGCCGACTGGGACAAGGTGATGGCCATCGACCTGAAGGGGGTTTTCTTCACGACGCAGACCGTGGCGAAGAAGGCCCTGATTCCCCAGGGCGCCGGGAAAGTCGTGAACATCGCGTCGCAGATGGGGGTCGTCGGCTACAAGTACCGCGCCGCCTATTGCTCCGCGAAGGCGGGCGTGGTGAACCTCAGCCGCGTGCTCGCCTTCGAATGGGCGAAGCACAAGATCACCGTGAACTCCGTGGCGCCGACCTTCATCGACACGCCTCTGACGCGGCCGATGTTCGAGGACAAGGAGTTCTACAACGACGTCATCAGCCGCATTCCCATGGGACGGCTGGGGACGCCGGAGGACGTGGTCGGTGCTGTGGTGTATCTGTCCAGCCCGGCCGCGGACATGGTCACGGGCCACACCCTGCTGGTCGACGGCGGCTGGACCGCGGTATAAGAAAACACAGAGACATCAGAGGCACCCAGAGGAGAAGACTCCGGAACCGTGTCTTAGATCAGCTCCTTGATGACCTCGCCGCCGTCGATGGCGGGCACCGGGCGGCCGCCCGGGGTCATGAACTGCACGGTCGGATCCACGCCCAGCACGTGGTAGAGCGTCGCGTGGAAATCCGAGGGCGTGAGCGGACGTTCGACCGGCGCCTCGCCCTTGGGATCGGTCGCGCCGACCACGACGCCGCCCTTCAGGCCGCCGCCGCCCATCACCACCGACATCGAATTGCCCCAGTGGTCGCGGCCCGGCGTGCCGTTGCCGCTGCCGTCGTTCATGCGCGGAGTCCGGCTGAATTCCCCGCAGATGACGACGCAGACCTTCTGCGACAGCCCGCGCAAAGCGAGATCCTCGTGCAAGGTCGCCACCGCGGAGTCGAGCCTCGGAAGATGGCCTTCCATCCCTTCCTTCAGGTTCCAGTGATGGTCCCAGCCGCCCATGAGGACCGTTGTGAACGTGACGCCCGATTCGACCAGGCGCCGCGCCAGCAGCGTGCTCTGGCCCCAGCTGTTGCGCCCGTAGCGGTCGCGCAGCTTGTCGTCCTCGGCGCTCAGGTCGAATGCCTTGCGGACTTCGGGGCTCGTCACCAGTTCGTAGGCCTGCTGCTCGAACTTGTCCATCGCGTCGAACTGCCCGTTCGCGTCGACATCGCGCCGCAGCGTGTCGAAGCTCCGCAGCAGGCTGCGCCGGTCGCCGATGCGGTCGACCGTCAGGCCCTGCGTCATCGTCAGGTTCCGGATCTTGAAGTCCTTCGAGTTCGGGTCGCCGTCCGTCTCGAACGGATCGTTCGGCTGGCCCAGGTAGTTGGCGCCGAAGTAGCCGGGGCGGAGGCCGACGGAGCTGGCATACGGCACCGCGACATACGACGGCATCCCCGCGCGGCGGGGGCCGGTGACGCGCGTCGCGATGGAGCCGATCGACGGATATTTCCCCGTCGTGTCCGCGCCGGTCGCGCCGGGGCGGCTGGTCAGCATGCGGTGGGCGCCGCCGAAGTGGTCGCCGTCGTTGTGCCAGATCGAGCGGACGATGGAGAATTTGTCCGCGACCTTCGCCTGCTTCGGAAACATCTCGCTGATGCGCATGCCGGAGACGTTGGTCTTGATGGGCCGCCACAGGCCGCGGTACTCGGCGGGCGCCTCCGGCTTCAGGTCATAGAGGTCCATATGGCTCGGACCGCCGTCGAGCCAGATGAGGATGACGCGGGTGTCGCGGTTCGGGCTGCCGTTCTTCGCGGAGGCTTCCTGGAGGCGCATCAGGCCGGGCAGGCCGAGGGTGGCGAGACCGGCGACTCCGAGCTGGACGAAGCTGCGTCGGGAAAGGCCGGAGTGTTCGAAGGGGCAGGCGCCCGCGTCCACACGGAGCATCTCGACTCTCCTTGACCGCGTTCCCCG
>DASQOM010000193.1:0-12473 GCA_035644495.1 Planctomycetota bacterium
CGGTCTCCCGGAAGCGACGCATCCCTGCGGTGTGCGCCTCGCGATACTGCTGGGGAATGATCAGCTCGGAGAGCAGCTTCCCCGCCGTCTCCTGGCGCGTCCATCCGAAGATCGCGGACGCTTGTGGATTCCATTCGACCACGCGGCCTTCGACGTCGATCACGATCACGCCGTCGATCGCGCCCTGGATGATCTGGTGGGTGCGCTCCTCCGACTCGATCAACCCCGCCTCGGCGGCGCGCGCCCGGGCGTTGTCCTGGGTCGCCTGCTCCCACTCCCGGCGGAGGCGTTCGGCGATGGCGTTGAAGGAGCGCGCGACGCGGCCCAGCTCGTCGTGGGTCTCCAGAACGATCTCCTGGCTCGGCGCCGAGCCCAGCATGCGCTGGGACGCGTGCTCCAGGTTCTGGACCGTGCCCATGACGGCCGCGTAGAACGCGAACCAGAGATAAGCGACGAGACCGAGGACGAGCAGCGTCGCGATCCACGCGATCCTCCGGCGGCCCTCGTACATCGCGACCCGCGCGCCCATGAGCTCGTCGAGCTCCGCGGCGGCGCGGGTCCAGAGATCCGCGCTCATGCTCAGGACGCCCGCTGCGGCCGAGCCCGCCGCCGCCGGGGCGACCAGGGGGGCGCTCTTGACGTCGACCAGGTCGCGCTGGAAGCCGTCCAGCACCGCCCGCGTCGCCTGGACAAAGGTGTCGTAGGGCTTCTCGAGCCGGGGGCGGGCGCTGCCCGCCGGGTTGTTGTTGAAGCAGACCTCCACGTTTTTGCGGCTGCTCTCGATGTTGGAGCGGATGAGGCCCAGGAGCACGATGAACTGGGCGCGCTCCTCCGGCGACATGATCTTGCGGTACGCGTACTGCTCGCTCTCGATCCCGAGTTGCTGCAGCAGCGCCTGGCCCTCGTGCAGCTTCAGGAGGATCGAGTCCATCAGGTAGTACGTGTCGAGGTCGGGGTCGAGGATCAGGTTGGAGACGTCGCCGACGTAGCTGTAGAACGCCCGGACCTCCCCGATGAAATCCTCGTAGAGCTTGTCGCCGTGGCCGGCCGGGTCGAACGTCTCCTTCCTCAGGAAGTTCCAGTTCTCTTTCAGCGTGGACAGCTTGGCCGTGGTGCCGAGCGAAACCCCCAGGGCGCGATCGACGGCGTCCACGCCCTTGAAGTCCTCGTCGACCTCCGCCAGTTTGCGGACGAGCTCGGGGCGGGTGGCCACGTCGCCGCGCTGCCACACCCGGGCCAGGCGCCGGGCCTCGCCCGCGTGCAGGAAGAGCTTCACGAGCGGGCGAAGATACCGGGTGCCCTCGATCTCCTTCACCGTGAAGTCGATGCGGTCCCCGAGTTCGTGGACGAGGAAGTACATGACCACAGTGAGGTTGGCGAGGAAGAAGACGCTGATGAGCAGGAACTTGCGGGGATACGTCAGCCGGTTCATCAGCGCGACGGCGGGCTGAAGGAGCGGGCTGCGGTTCCGCGCGCGGGCGGACTCTGCGGGGTCGGCGGCGCTCATCGGGGCTTTCCGGAGAGCAGGCGTTCGATGGCGGTGAAGAGGACCTGTTCGTCGACGATGGGCTTGGAGACGTATTCGTCGAAGCCGGCTTTGAGGAAGCGCTGGCGGTCGCCCTGCATCGCGTGCGCCGTCAGGGCGATCACGGGCAGGCCGCGGAGTTTCTCGTCGGCGCGGATCCGCGACACGACGGCAAGACCGTCCATGCCGGGGAGCGAGACGTCGAGCAGCACGAGGTCCGGAAGCTTCGCGTGGAAGCCTTCGAGCGCCGCGGGACCCGTCTCGTACTCGACGATCTCGTAGCGGCCGCCGAGGAAGGCGTGAAGGAGCAGGCGGTTGTCGGCGTTGTCCTCGACGACGGCGATCGTGTTCATGGGCGGGTGATGAACACTTGCATCATGCCGGGTCGCCTGTCAAGGGGGATCCGGCGCCGCGCTCCTTGCGCGAGGTTCCCGACTTGCGCAGCTCGCGGACGCAGTAGCGGTTCCGGCCGCCGCTCTTCGCCTCGTAGAGAGCCTCGTCCGCCGCCGCCAGCAGCAGGGCCGTCGTCGTCGCATCCCCCGGCTCCACCGTCGCCACCCCGAGGCTGATGCTGACGTGCCGGCCCGCCGACGACGCCGCGTGCTCCAGCCCCAGCGCCGCCACGGCGCGCCTCATCGCCTCCGCCACCGTCTTCGCCCCCGCCGCATCCGTCCGCGGCAGCAGCGCGACGAACTCCTCCCCGCCGTAACGGGCGACGCTGTCCCCCGGACGCGACACCGCGTCGCGCAGCGACCAGGCCACGCGCTTCAGGCAGTCGTCCCCCGCCAGGTGGCCGTAGTGGTCGTTGTAGCGCTTGAAGTGATCGATGTCGATCATGATGACGGACAGCGATCCCGCGTCGCGGGCGGTGCGCTTCCATTCGCTGGCGTAGAGCTCGTCGAAGCGTCCCCGGTTGGTGATGCCGGTCAGCCCGTCGAGAGCCGACAGCCGCTGCAGCTCGCTCTTCGCGGCAGCGAGGCGGTACGTCACCTCCAGCAGCTCCGACTCGCGCCGCTTGCGCTCGTCGAGCTCGCGCTTGAGGCGCAGCATCGAGCGCACGCGGGCGGACAGCTCGACCGAGTTGATCGGTTTCAGCAGGTAATCCACCGCCCCGGCCTGGAACGCGGCGGCCAGGCTGCCGTTCTCGCTGCTCGCGGTCACGACGATAACCGGGATGTCCTTCAGGCGGGGATCGTCGGAGATCCGGCGGCAGGCTTCGATCCCGTTCATGCCCGGCAGCTCGAGGTCCATCAGGATCAACTCGACGATGCCGGCGGGCGGCGATCCGTCCGCGCCCAGGTGCTTCAGCGCTTCGGCCGCAGTCTCGGCCATGAGGAAGTCGTAATGGCCCTCTTCCTGGAGGAGACGCTGGATGAGCAGACGGCTGTCGAGGGAATCGTCGACCAGAAGAATGGCCATGGGCGGGCTTATTCTACCTTATGGATCCGACGGCAGCCGATCCGGTGACATTCGCGGCTGCGAATCTCCGCCCCGATCGCCGTCAGCGTGAACGGCCTCTGCGCGGGGAACACGGCCGGCCAGGAAAAGCGATCCGCCGCGGCCCAGACCAGCTCATGGGCGCGCCGGACCCGGAAGACGTTGCAGAACAGGAAGAAGGGACCCACGGCGAAGGGGATCACCCCCACGGTCGTGCCGAGGCGGCCCCGAAGGAGAACGGTGGCCGCCGCCGCGACGGCGATGAGGACGACGTCGACCGCGGACAGCCGGAAGCCCGCCGTCCTGGACATGGAACACCACACGACGGGCATTTCCCGCAGGGTCGAGGACGAGGTTCAATTCCCCGAAGCGCGTGCTCGTCGGGGATATCGACCACGCGGTCCTCGAGGAGGACGCCGCTCAACGCCTTCAGGCGGTCAAGGCGGACCTGTCGCCCCGCGGTCGCGCAGCCATAGGACTCCCACGGGATGAGGGCATTCGGCAGCAGCGCGAGGCTCTCCGCCGGACCCCGCCGCGCGGCCCGGCGCCGCAGCAGCATCTTCGCAGCCCGGTACACGGCCATCGCCGCTCCATAAGCAGACTGGACCTTCCAGCCCGCATCGCCGGTCCGCGCCAGGCTCCAGGCGACCCATCCGAACGTCGGGATCGTGGCGGCCACGACGACCGCGTCGATGAAGAACACCCGTTCCGTGCAGGTGCGGCGGGCCGAGAACGGCGCGAGCAGGCGGATGCCGTAGGTGTTGGTGACGTCGAGGAAGCGGTGGAAGAACATGCCCAGCGCGAGCGCCTCGGCAGCCCACGGGGCGTCGATCCCCCCGGCCTTCAAGCCCAGCGCGCAGAGCGCCGCCAGACACAAGATGACCGGGATCGCATGCGTATACGTCTGATGGATGCGCAGGAACGTCTTCTTCCCCAGGACGCGGCTGAACGCATCAAGGTCCGGAAGCACCGAGCCGAGCATGAACAGCGCGGAAGGGATCGGAGGATCCCCCCCCGTAACGGGCTGGACGCGTCAACCCCCATCCTGCCGTGGGTGACGATCTCCACACGGGAGTATCGCCGGGGAACGGCGGATCTGTGGCCCGAGGCCTCTACTGTCCCGACAGCTCGTGGATCGTGTTATAGATCTCGTAGTTCGCGGGCGAGCCGTCGGCGGCCTGCAACCGCATCGTGATCTTCATCTGCATCACGGGCTTCACGCCCTCGATCTCCAGGAACACGCTCTTGCCGTCGTCGCCCACCTTGGCGGACTTCACCGTCAGGGGATCGTGCGTCTTCTTCTTCGCATCCTTCGGCTGGCCCGGCTCTTCCGGCAGCGTCGAGTATTCGCCCGACCCGTAATTGGACGTCCACTTGTAGTTCCACACCTCGACCGCATAGTTCTCCGTGCTGGCCGCAAGCTCGGCGCTCAGCGGCGAGGTGAACGTGATCTTCATGCCCTTCGGCGACGCATTCAGTCCCGTGGGCATGCAGACCGTCGCGCCCGTGTAGCGGATGCGGTCCAGCCCGCCCTCCCGGCCGGCGTTGGACTGCCAGCCGCGCAGACCGGCGACGTAGAGCTGTCCGTCCTTCGTGTTGAAGCGCGCCCTCATGGCGCTCGACGTGAACCGCACCGGGAAGCGGACGACGCCGCCCTGCATCTGCCCGTTGACCTCCTCCTTCAGCACCTTGAAGAGGCTCGACGTGCCGTACGACAGGTGCAGCAGCTCGCCCTTGAACGGGCCCCAGGAATCGCTCGAGACCCAGACCTGGCCGCCGCTCGAGTTGTCGACGTTCTTCGGCATCCAGCAGATCGGCCGCGGCTGCTCGCCGGGATCCGGCTTCCCCTTCGCCGATTGCAGCGGGCGATGGGCGCCGTCGACCACCCCGTTGAAGCTGCCGGGCTTCACCCAGTGCACCGGGCAGACCGGCACCCAGGTCCCCTCGTTGTCGCCGCTGGTGACCTCGCCGTTGGGGCCGACGCCGATGCCGTTGTTCGCGCGGAAGCCGGTCGCGTAGACATCGAGCTTCGCGCCGTCGGGGGACACCTTGAGGATGCAGCCATGGTGGTTCGTGATCTTGTGGAAGCCGCCGCCGCCCGAACGCACGGGGCAGTTGAACCCGAAGTAGAAGTTTCCCTTCGGATCCGTCTGCAGGTCGAAGCAGAACGTGTGGAAGGCGGTCGTCAGCTCCCAGTCGTTGTTGAAGTTCTCGTAGAAGTCCGCTTCGCCGTCGTTGTTGAGGTCGTGCAGCCGCGTGATCTGGTCGTGCCCCACCGTATAGATCTCGTCGTTCACGATCCGCAGTCCGAGCGGCTGGTAGAGGCCCGTCGCGAAGCGCTTCCAGGTCAGCTTCTCCAGCGAGGCGTCGATGCCGGACACGATCCAGACGTCGCCGTCCCAGGTGCAGACGGCGGCGCGGGTCATGTCGGAGAAGAAGTCGAGCCCGCCGACGCGGACCTTCGCCTTCCACGGATTCTGCTCGGGCAGCGTCAGCGTGTCGGCGACGTAAGCGGCCTTGTCCTTGCTGAGCTTGCCCTGCGTCGTGATCGTCTCCGCCCAGCGCGGCGCGCCGCCCTTCGTCAACGCCGCGAGGTCGGCGGGTTTCGGCGACGCCTTCGCGAGCGCCGCGAACGCGTCCTTTTTCGCTTCCCCGCCGCCCGCGATCAGGATCTTGAACGGCTCGCGCGACCCCGCGGAAAGCTGAAGGCGGACCTGGCCGTCCTGGGTCGCGATCTTCGCGCCCGGGGGCAGGTGAACGCCCTCGATGAGCAGATCCGGCGACGAGGTCGCGATCATCAGCTCCATCGGCGCATCCGACGCCGTCACCTGGAAGCTCCGCGCGAACACCTTGAGGTCGTCCCCGCTCTCGAGGTCCATCGTCTCGAGAACCGGGGTCTTGCCCACGACATACGAGAAGATCGCCTTGTTGCCGTTCAGGTAGAGGCCCGTATAGCGACCCCATTCCCGGGGCAGCGGGCCGGGTGGCGGAAGCGGCGCGATCGTGTTCGGACGCGGATCCGCGAAATTGCCGTCCTTCGCCCAGCCGGGTCCGTGCGGCGTCTGGAATACCGGCGCGGAGCCGAGGGTCGGACTCGGTCCATGGGCGCCGTCGAAGATCACCCCCGTGAACTTGATGGGCGCGCCCAGCCAGGCCGCGGAGATGCGGAGGTTGTCGCTGTCGAACACCGCGCCCGCGCTCCAGTCGTCCGCGAGCTTGATGAGGAAGCCGCGCGCGGTGACGTCGCCCTCGAAGTTCCCGTTGTTGTTGTCGAACTTCGCGCCCGGCTTGCTGAGGACGGCGCAGGAGAGATAGGGGCCGTAGTCCATCAGGACGACGGGCTTTTTCCTGTCCTGTTCGGGAGCGAGGAAGAGGCCGGGAATCAGGCCGAGCAGCAGCACGCGCATGCGAAGAAGTCCCCCACCAAGGTCTGCCCTATATAGCGGCGCGGGCCCGCGGCATGACGTCTACCAGTCCATCACCGAGTGGTCGTCCTCGTCGTAGGCGTCGCGGTTCTTCCACTCGTGGTCGAGCTTGTCGGCCATCTTCGAGTCGTCCAGCTCGATCCCGAGGCCCGGCGCCGTCGGGAGGTTCAGGTAGCCCTTCTCGATCGTGAACGGGGACTGGATATAGCCCTCCCCGAGGCTGACCTGCTCCTGGCAGAGGAAGTTGGGGATGGACGCGGCCAGCTGCACGCCGGAGGCGAGCGAGATCGGACCGAGCGGGTTGTGCGGGGCGATCGACGCGTAGAAGGCTTCCGCCATGCCGGCGATCAGGCGCCCTTCCGTGAGTCCGCCCGCATGGCAGAGGTCGGGCTGCAGGACGATCGCGGCCTTCTTCTCGAGGATCTCGCGGAAACCCCACTTCGTGAAGATGCGCTCGCCGGTCGCGATCGGCAGGTGCGTGCCGCGGGCGATCTCGGCCATGAGGTCCGTCTCCTGGCAGTTGATCGGCTCCTCCACGAACATGGGGAGATAGGGCTCCAGCGCCTTGATGAGCACCTTCGCGAGCGCGGGGCTGATGGCCCCGTGGAAGTCGATGGCGATGTCGCAGTCCGGCCCCGCCTCCTGCCTCAGGGCGGCGAAGGCTTCGGCGACCTTCGCGACGAAGGACGGCGACTCGATGAAGCGCGCGGGCCTCGGCTTCGTCGGGTTGCATTTGAAGGCGGTGAAGCCGGCGGCCTTTTTCTCTTTCAGGATTTCCGGCTTGCCGGCGTGGGCATAGACGCGGACCTTGTCGCGGGTCGGCCCGCCGAACAGCTCATACACGGGGACGCCGAGGGCCTTCCCTTTGATGTCCCAGAGCGCCTGGTCAATGCCGCTGAGGGCGGACGTCAGGATCGGGCCGCCCCGGTAGAAGGCGTGGCGGTAGATGGCCTGCCAGTGATGGACGACGCGGCGCGGATCCTTGCCGAGGAGGTAGGGGGCGACCTCTTCGATCGCGGTGCGGCAGGTCAAATGGCGGCCTTCCGTGATGGGCTCACCGAGGCCGACGATGCCGGCATCCGTATGGATTTTGAGGAAGAGCCAGCGCGGCTTGACGAGCAGGGTTTCCACCTTGGTGATCTTGAGCTCGCCGCCGACGCGGTCCATCTTGCGGAACTCGGCCGGCATGAGGGCGGGCTGGGCGTACGGGACGTCTTCCTTCTTCTTCGCTTCGCTGACGGCACAGCCGCCGAGCGCGCCCGCGCCGAGAGTCCCGAAGAACGTCTTGAGGAAGTTGCGCCGTTCCTGTGCGTCCATTCCGCCTCCATGGGGTGAGGACAAAGCTGCGCCGCAGCCTGGTGGTCAGTTGCCTAGGAAACGGTTGCCGGAGGGGATTAGTGTCGACGTTTCTGCGCCGCAAATTCGCCGACCGCAAACGTCCGCAGGGACAGGTTGCCGTAGTGGAAGCCTTCGTAGAGATCCCGGATCTTGAAGTCGGGGCCGACCGCTCCCAGCACGACGAACAGCGGGTCGAAGTGTTCGGTGGTGGGAACCGACGCGGCCGCTTCCGGAGCCTGGGACCGATAGTTCACGATCGCGTCGACGTCCTTCTCCTCGAGCCTGGCGCGGATCCAGTCGTCGAAGGACCGGGCCCAGGACTCGATCGGAGCGTTTTTGTCCGAGAAGACGACGCGGCGGAGGTTATGGACGATGCCGCCGCTGCCGACCAGCAGGACGCCCTCATCCCGCAGGGGCGCCAGCGCCTTCCCGATCGCGAGGAGTTCCGCCGGTGTCCGCGGCACCGGCAGCGTCACTTCGACGACGGGGACGTCGGCATCCGGATACGCCTGCAGGAGCGGCACCCACGCGCCGTGATCCAGTCCGCGCTGGGGATCCTCGACCGCCGGGATCCCCGCCGCGACCAGGCGCCGGACGATGTCCTTCGCGGTCCCCGGATTCCCCGGGGCCGGGTACTTCAGGTCATAAAGCTCCGGCGGGAAGCCGCCGAAGTCGTAGATCAGTGACGGCCGCGCCGACGTGCCGACGCGGACGGGCGCCGCGGACTCCCAGTGGGCGGATACCACGACGAGCGTCGTGGGCCTCGGCAGCGACTCCCCCGTTCTGCGGAGCGCCTGCGTATAGTCGTCCTTCTCGACGGCCACCATCGGCGAACCGTGGGAGATCAGCACCGCGGGCAGGCGGGACGGGTTGCTCATTGACCCCTATAACGCGCGACGGAACACCCTCAGTCTGGAACCGCGTGGAGCGTGTAGTCGAGCTCGAGGACGACCGGCGCCCCGTCCGCCGCCTTGACCCGGAAGCGCAGGATGAAGTTCGTCATCGGCCGCAGCTCCGGGATCTCCAGCGACACCGTCTTCCCGTCCGCCAGCAGCTTCGTCGACTTGATCTCGACCGGGTCGCGCCCCTGCTTCTTCGGATCCCTGAGCGAGTACTCCGCCGAGCCGTAATTCCCCGTGCGCACCACGTTGAAGCCCAGCGCGCCGATGTTCTCCGAGTCCGCGATCGACGCCGCGTCCAGCGCGCCGCTGAACGTCACGTCCATGCCGCCCTTCCGCGTCGCCACCGCGAGCGGCAGCGTCACGGGCTTCCCCGTGTAGCGCACGCGCTGCAGCGCGCAGTCCTTCGCCGCGCCGCTGGACCAACCCCGCAGGCCCGCGACATAGTGCTGCCCGTCCAGCGGGCTGAAGCGGCCGCGCATGACGCCGCTCGGGAACTTGAACGGGAACTTCACGACGCCGCCCTGCTCCACGTCGCCCACCCGCTCGCGGACGACCAGCGACACCGAGCAGTCGTACGAATTCAGGATCAGGCTCCCTTTCAGCGGACCCCAGCGATCGTCCGGGACCCAGACCAGGCCGCCCGACGACTTGTCGACGGTCATCGGGATCCACACGATCGGCTTCTCGCGTTCCTGCGCCTTCTGGTTCTGCTGCATGAAGCCGTAGAAGCCGCCGGGCTTGATCAGGTTGATCGGGCACTCCGGGACCCAGTTGCCCTGGTTGTCCGTGCAGAGGATCTCGCCCTTGGGGCTGATCCCCAGGCCGTTCGGCGCGCGGAGCCCGGTCGCGATCACCTCGAGCGTCGAGCCGTCCCTGGAGATTTTGCAGACGCTGCCGCTGTGATCCGTCGGCCGCAGCGATCCCGCCCAGATCGGCGAACCCTTCGTGCAGTAGAAATTGCCTTCCCGGTCGGTCTGAAGGTCGAAACAAAACTCGTGGAAGTTCGTCGTCAGCTTGATCCCGTTGTTGACGCACTCGTAATAATCCGCTTCTCCGTCGCCGTTCAGGTCGTGCAGCCGCGTGATCTGGTCGCGCGCGACCGTGAGCACCTTCCCGTCGACGATCTTCACCCCCATCGGCTGGCCGATCCCGGTGGCGAAGCGCTTCCACGTCAGCTTCTCCAGCGACGCGTCGATGCCCGAAACGATCCAGACGTCGCCGCTCCAGGTGCAGAGCGCCGCCCGCCCGTCCGGGAAGAAGTCGAGCCCGGTGAAGCGAAGCCACGACTTATAGGGATTCTTCTCCGGCGCCGTGAGCGTATCGACGACGTACGGTCCGTCCTCCTTCGACAGGGTCCCCGCGGTCACGACCGATTCCGTCCATCGCGCGGGACCGCCCTTCGTCAGCGGGGCCAGGTCCTCGCCTTCCGCGACCGTCATCGGGGAAGAGTAGGTGACCTTGATCCTCGCGGGCTTCTGCCTCCCGGGGACCTTCAGATACAGACCGCCCTTGATCTCGACGATGTCCCCCGTGGCCGCCCCTCCGCCGTCGGCCAGGCGGATGCTCATCGGCTCGGGCGACGACGCCAAATTGAAGGTCCGGGTCACGGAGCCGTTTTCGAACCCGGGCGACTCGAGGACCTCGCAGGTCCCGACGGTATAAGACAGGACGACGCGTTCTCCGTGCAGATAAAGTCCCCCATACCGGGCCCAGTCCGCGGGCAGCGGACCGTCCGTCGGGGCCGGCCGCGGGTCCTCGACCGCGTCGCCCCTGGCGAAGCCCGGTCGGACGGCGTTGATGAACCGGAGTTCCCCCTTGAACCAGGGGTAGTCGTTCGAATCGTCCGCATAGACGCGGCCCGCAAGCTGGAGCCAGTCGCCCGTCCAGGCGGCGCTGACTCGCATCAGTTCCGTGTCGAACAGCACGTAGGCGGGTTTCTCCTTGTCGACCCGAATGACGAGCCCCTTCGGCGTGATATTGTCCTTCGCCACGCCGACGGTCGCCGCGATGCACGGACCGTAATCCATTTCCGCGGCCTGTTTGTAGACTCGAGTCTTCTTGGGGTCGGGCTGCGCGCAGATCGTGAGGATGGCGCACAGCGCGGCGACGGGGGCGATCATCAAGCCTCCATGAACGAGGGACGGCTACTATAGCACTGCGACATCGATTCGTGATATGCTCGGGGCCATGATGCCGGCCGCCGCGCTCCTGGCCTTTCTCGCCCTTCAGATCGACCCCTCCAAAGCCAGCGAGACCGCGGCGCGGGCCATGCTGGACGCGGTGCCCGCCAAGCCGCCCGAGCCCACCGACGCGGACAAGAAGTGCGAGCCCGTGAAGACGGGACGCGAGCTCCTCGACCACCGCGAAGACGGCGACAGTCTGGACCAGGCCGTCCGGATGCTGGAGTTCCACGCGGCGAAGCCGGACGCGTGCCTGGAGATCCAGGTGCTGGCCACCGAAGCCTACGTGCGCGGGCTGGATCGCCTGCAGGAGAACAAGGCGCAGGAGAAGGCCACGATCCGACGCTACCTGGCCCTCGGGAAACCGCACGGCGAAGCCTCTCTGAAGCTGGCTCCCAACGACGGCGCCGCGCAATACTGGCGCGCTTGCCTGCTGCTTCACGAGGCGGACTGGACCCAGTCGCTGTCGAAGGCGAACGAGGCCCTCGCCCTGCTGGAAAAAGCCGAGGTTTCCGGTCCGACCGTCGACGACGGCGGCCCTTCGCGGATGCGCGGCCACGTCCTCGCCGAGATGCCCCTCCTCTTCGGCGGATCCCTGTCGACGGGCGTGCAGCACTTGAAGCGGTCGCTCGAGATCTCCCCGAACAACCTCACGGCCCATCTCTGGCTGGGCGAGGCGTATGCCGACCAGAAGAAGTGGGGCCCGGCGCGGCAGGAACTGGAAGGGGTGGTCGCCGCGAAGCCGCGGCCGGGCCACGAAAAGGAAGACGGGGCC
This sequence comes from Planctomycetota bacterium, assembly GCA_035644495.1. GTDB lineage: Bacteria > Planctomycetota > MHYJ01 > MHYJ01 > JACPRB01 > JACQFK01. Next base: position 11,583 of record DASQOM010000193.1, read on the forward strand.
GACCAGAAGGCCGCCGCGGAACGGATCAAGAAGCTGAAGCATTGAGTCCTCCCGTAACGCGGGGGCGCGCGCGTTCATCTGCTTGCTGATTCACAACGACATGAAGCAATCCCTGGCGCTGCTCCTCCTTCTGATGGCCGCCTGCGCCGCCGATCCCGAACCCGCGCCCGAAGCGACCGCCGAGGCCAGCTCCGAGGAGCAGAAAGCCGATCCGCTGAAGAAAGGCCGCGAGCTGATCGACCAGCGCGAGTCGGGCGACTCCATCGACCGCGCCCTGCGCCTGCTGGACTGGCACGCGAAGCAGAAGCCGGAATCGGCGGAGATCCGGACGCTCACCACCGAAGCCTACTCCCGCGCGCTCGACCTGCTGGAGGACCGCAAGTCGCAGGAGAAAGCCCGCATCAAGAGCCTGCTCGGCCGCGGCAAGCCGCACGCCGAGGCCGCGATCAAGCTCGCGCCGTCCAAGGGGGAGACCCAGTACTGGCGCGCCTGCTTCCTGCTCCACCAGGCCGACTACGATCAGTCCCTCGGCGAGGCGAAGGAGGCGCTCGCGCTGCTCGAGAAGGCCGAGGCGTCCGCGCCGAAGACCGACGACGGCGGCCCGTCGCGCATGAAGGGCCGCGTCCTTCACGAGATGCCGGGGCTCTTCGGGGGCTCGCTGGCCAAGGCCGTCGCCAGCTACAAGAAATCGCTCGACGTCGCGCCCAACTTCGTCACCACCCACCTCTGGCTCGGCGAGGCGTACGCCGACGGCAAGCGGTCCGACCTCGCCCGCCACGAGCTGGAAGGCGTCGTCGCGTCGACGTCGAGGCCCGGCCACGACAAGGAAGACACGGCCGATCGCAAGAAAGCCGAGGAACGCCTCAAGTCGATCAAGAAGTAAGCGCTGGC
>DASQOM010000194.1:0-8707 GCA_035644495.1 Planctomycetota bacterium
CGAGATCCGGGACCCGAAGGGGACGGCGATCGCCAAGGGGCTGGTGAACTACTCGTCGGCGGATCTCCGCCGGATCATGGGGAAGCGGGCGGAGGAGATCGAAAAGGTGCTCGGATACCGGCCCTCGGACGAGGTGATCCACCGGGACAACCTCGTCCTGTCGGTTCCCTAATCATTTACCCGGGATCGGGTTCATGCGATAATCTCCTTCCGGTCCGCTGCATCCTGGGGTTCCTGGGCTGGGTGATGACAGATGAGCCAAGTTGAAGATCTGGCGAAGCGGTCCCGCGAGGCCTCGATCCTCCTCCGCCGCGCCACGCCGGGGTCGAAGTCCGCGGCCATCAAGGCGATGGGCGCGCGGCTGAAGTCCCGCCTGCCGGACATCCTCGAGGCCAACAAGGCGGACGTCGACCAGGCCAAAACCGAGCGGCTGAGCGACGCCAAGATGGACCGCCTGAGGCTCGACGAGAAGCGCATCGACGAGGTCGCCAAGGCGCTGGAAGCCGTCGGCAGCCAGCCCGATCCGGTCGGGAAGGTCTTCGACGAGCGGAAGGCGCCGTCGGGCATCATCTGCAAGCGCGTCCGCGTCCCCATCGGCGTGATCCTGATGATCTTCGAGTCGCGGCCGAACGTGACGGCGGAGGCGGCGGCGCTGTGCCTCCGCGCGGGCAACTCGGTGCTGCTGAAGGGTGGCCACGAGGCGGCGCGCACGAACCGCATGATCGCGACCTGCCTCCAGGGCGCCGTCGCCCAGGAGGGGCTGCCCAGCGACGCGGTTCAGATGGTCGAAGGCGGCCACGAGACCGTCGACGAGCTGCTGCTGCTGGACCGCTGGATCGACCTGGTGATCCCGCGCGGCGGGGAGGGGCTGATCCGCTCGGTGGTCGAGAAGGCGCGGATGCCCGTCATCAAGCACTACAAGGGGAACTGCCACGTCTACGTCGACGAGATGGCGGACCCGATCATGGCGCGCACGGTCGTGCTGAACGCGAAGACGCAGCGTCCGGGCACCTGCAATGCGGCCGAGAAGCTGCTGATCCACGAGCGGGTGGCGGAGAAGCTGCTGCCCCAGATCGCCGAGCGGCTGCTCAAGGCCGGGGTCAAGCTGCGGGGCGACGACGCCGCGCGGCGGCTGATCAAGGACATGAAAGTCGCGACGGAGCAGGACTGGACCGAGGAGTACCTGGACCTGATCATGAGCGTCAAGGTCGTGAAGGACCTGGACGAGGCGATCCGGCACATCAACACGTATGGCTCGGCGCACACCGACGCGATCGTGACGGGGAACGAGATGACGGCGCGGCGCTTCCTCAACGAGGTGGATTCGTCGTCCGTGATGTGGAACTGCTCCACGCGGCTGGCCGACGGCGGCCAGTACGGGCTGGGGGCGGAGATCGGCATCTCGACCGAGCGGCTGCACGCGCGGGGGCCGATGGGCGCGGAGGAACTCACCTGCCTCAAGTGGGTGGTGACCGGGAACGGCCAGCTCCGCCAGTAGCCCGCGGGTTTCCGTCGAACTTCCCGAATTTCTGAAATTCCGTCCCGGCTGCCGGCGTAAGACCCATAAAGGCACCCATTATGGGAGTTTATGGGTGCCCGGCCTCTTACCCATCTAGTCCGGGGCGGCCCGTCTCACCCACGGCCGCCCCTTCTTATTTTACCCCCGCGCCGGTAGACTCCTTTCCTCCATGGAACAGGCTCCGGCGGCCCCTCCGGGCTGGATCACCCGCACCATCGTCGGGATCGTCGCGGCGACCTTCCTTTCCGACTTCAGCCACGAGATGTGCACGGCCGTGCTGCCGCTGTACCTGGGAGGCCTGGGCCTCGGCGCCGCCTCCCTCGGGCTCATCGAGGGCGTCGCGGACTTCATCGTCAGCCTTTCCAAGCTGGCCGGAGGCCTGGCCGGTCATCGCCTGAAGCGGAAGCAGCCGTCGATGGTCTTCGGCTATGTCGTCACCGCCGCGGCGAGCGCCGCCCTGGGCCTCGTCCACTCCCTCGCCGGACTCCTGTCGCTGCGGATCACCGCCTGGGTCGCGCGCGGCTACCGCGGCCCGCTGCGGGACTTCCTGCTTTCGGAGGAGGTCCGGCAGACCCATTACGGGCGCGCGTACGGGCTCGAGCGCGCCGGCGACATGCTGGGCGCCGTCGCGGGCCCCGTCGTCGCCGCGCTGCTCCTCTGGAGCGGCCTGGGCGCCTCGTCGGTTCTCCTCTGGGCCCTGATCCCCGGTCTGCTCGCCGCCGGCGCCGTGTGGTTTCTCGTGAAGGAGCGTCCGCCGGAGGAGCCCGCGACGCCCGTCGCGGCTCCCGCGTCCCGGCCGCGCTTTCCAAAAGCCTTCTGGCTGGTCCTGGTCGGAGTGCTCCTCTTCGGCCTGGGCGACTTTTCGCGGACCTTCCTCGTCGTCATCGCGGCCCGGAGCCTCGGGGAGACCGGCCGCTCCGGCGGCGGGGTCCTGTCCGTCTCGGTGCTGCTCTACGCGATGCACAACCTGATCAGCGCCGCAGCGGCCTACCCGGTGGGGCGTTGGGCGGACGGGCGCTCGAAGGTCCGCACGCTGATCTTCGGCTATGCCCTGGGCGTGGCGACGAATGCGCTGTTCGCCTTCCGGAGCGGCGACCTCTCGTGGGTCGTCGGCGCCATCGTCCTCTCCGGGGTCTATATCGCGATCGAGGACGTCGTCGAGAAGGCGTCGGTCGCGCAGCTCCTTCCGCGCGAGCTGCGGAGCCTCGGGCTGGGAATCCTCGCCTGCGGCAACGCGCTGGGCGACATGGCCTCGAGCGTGACCGTGGGGCTGCTTCTGCAGAAGGGGACCCCGCTGCTCGCTTTCGGCATCCCCGCGGCGGCGGGCGCCCTGGGCGTGCTCTGGCTGGCCGCGACGGCCGGCCGCATCGAGCCGAAGGAGGCGTAATGTTGCAGGGCGGATCCGCGTCTGGTATGACGTTCCCATGAAAATCAAGCTGCTGCCCGCCCTTTTGGCGCTCTCGATCCCGACCTTCGCGGCCCAGAACGAGCCGCCGGCCAAGCCGCTGGCGACGCGGACGCGCTGCCGGCAGACGCTCTCGGTCAAGCCGTGGGCCAAGGGGCTCAAGCAGATCCCGAGCACCGTCATCGACAACGGCGTCCTGAAAAACGTCCCCTACACCTCCTACCGCTCGGGGGAGTACGAGCTCAACATCTACGGCGATCCCGACGCGCCCGCCTGCTTCGAGATCGGGATCACCGGCGCGCTGCTCAAGAACCCCGAGGCGAAACGCAATTGCTACGACATCGTCGCGGCGATCCTGAACGATACGGCGTCCGTCAACTTCCTGAAATCGCTCAAACCCGAGGGCGACAAGAAAGTCCGCGGCGGCGTCACCTACGAAATCACGCCGCCGACCGCCCCGGACGCCTACGGCGGCTGGTGGATCTCGCTCTACAGCGAGGCGCTGCTGGACAAGTCGCGCGCCTCGGCCGAGGAGATGGCGAGGATCACGACGACGCGCAAGGACGTGAAGAGCCAGGATGCGGCGCCCTCGCCGAAGAAGGCGGACGCCCCCGCGGTCGACCCCGTCCTCGAGGGCCGCTGGGGCGCCGAGGACCTGGCCGACGCCCGAAAGACGAAGGACGTGGCCGAAGATCAGCAGGCGGTCTACAAGCCGGCGATCGCGAAGAAGGACGGCGTCTATGTCACGACCCGGACGCTCGACGACACGGGCTATATCCTCTTCGTCTGCGCGAACAGCCCGAAGCACGAAGACCGGGAGGAGATCATCAAAACCTGTCCTGCGTGCGGCAAGGTGCACACCTTCTGGTGGAACAAGGACGACGCCCGCTTCGTGGGCTTTACCTGCGGCCAGCCGGTGGACAACGCGAAGATCCGCTGCTCGATCTGCGGCGCGACCCCGAAGAAGGTTCGCATCAAGCACGAGTAGGCCGCGCGCGGCGGCCTATTTTCTTGCGGGGTGAGAAGATCCGCGAGGATCCTCTCCCTTCCCTTCTGCTGCTTCAGCCACGCCTCAAGGTCGCCGATACTCCCGGACGTGATCGGAAGAACCCCCCTGGTCGACCGGAGATTCGCCCCCATCCGGTGGATGGACAGAAGCCTCCCCTCGTCGTCGAGGAAATCGAGGGTCACCTGCCCGCAGGTGCGGATGTCGGGATCGAGGCTCAGATACGGGCGGGGTCGGATCTGCGAGAGCAGGTCCTGGATCTCCCCGGCGTCCGTGGTCGCCTAGGAGACCCGCTCGGGCTTGGGAACGATGGCGCAGGAGCAGCACCGGTCGTCGTCCTGGCGCATCCCGGCCCCCCAGACCCGGACGCGGGTCACCGCCGTCCGCAAGCCGTCGAGCCGGTTCCGGGTTTCATTCCAGTGCCAGACCGCGATGCCGGCCGGGATGGCGACGAGGAGGGGGACGAGGAACCAGAGAGGGGAGGAGTCTCCACGGGTGAAGCATCCCCCCCGGCGCGGAGGCTACTTTTTGAACTTGCCGGCGATCTTCAGGCGGTTCTCGGCGCGCTCGAGGGAGGCCTTGGCGCGCTCCTTGTCGACGTCCTTTGCCGTGGCCGCCAGGCGGTCCTGGGCGCGCTTCTTCGATTCCTGGGCGCGCTGAATGTCGATCTCGGACACCTCTTCGGCGCTCTCGGTCAGCAGCACGGCCTTGGCGGGGGTCACTTCCATGAAGCCGCCGCTGGTCGAGAAGTGCTGCTCGCCCTTGTCGCCGCGGATCGTGATCGTGCCGGGCTGGAGCGCGCAGAGCAGGGGCGCGTGTCCGGCCAGCACGCCGAGATACCCGCGCTCGGCGGGGATCACCAGCGACTCGATCTCCTCCGAGAAGACGAGCTTCTCAGGGGTGACGATTTCGGTCTTGAACTTTTTCGCCATGGATCTTGAACGCCTCGGAAATCACCGTCAACACGAAATACAGGGCGGCCATGATCAGCACGATCATCGGCCCGAACCAGGTCTTCGTCACGATCTTCATCATGACGGCCGCGAGCGCCGCCGTGGCGAAAATGACCGTGCCGAGGGACTTCTTCACCGTCCTCCTTAACCGCCCGCCATTTTCTTGGCCTTGGCGACCGCTTCGTCGATGCCGCCCACCATATAGAACGCCTGCTCGGGCAGGGTGTCGTGCTTGCCTTCCAGGATCTCCTTGAAGGAGCGGATCGTCTCCTTCAGGGTGACGAACTTCCCCGGCGTGCCCGTGAACGCCTCGGCGACGAAGAACGGCTGCGACAGCATCCTCTGGATGCGGCGCGCGCGGGAGACGACGCGCTTGTCGTCGTCCGCCAGCTCTTCCATGCCCAGGATCGCGATGATGTCCTGCAGCTCCGTATAGCGCTGGAGGATGCGCTGCACGCCGAACGACACCTCGTAGTGTTCCGTCCCGACGACCTTCGGGTCGAGGAGCCGCGAGTTGGACTTCAGGGGATCGACCGAGGGATAGATGCCGAGCTCGGCGATGCGCCGCTCGAGGACGACGTTCGCGTCGAGGTGGGTGAACGTCGTGGCGGGCGCGGGGTCGGTGATGTCGTCGGCCGGCACGTAGACCGCCTGGAACGAGGTGATCGAGCCCTTCTTGGTCGACGTGATGCGCTCCTGCAGCTGGCCCATCTCCTGAGCGAGGGTGGGCTGGTAGCCGACGGCGCTGGGCATGCGGCCGAGGAGGGCCGACACTTCCGAGCCGGCCTGGACGAAGCGGAAGATGTTGTCCACGAACAGGAGGACGTCCTGGCCCTCCTTGTCCCGGAAGTATTCGGCGAAGGTGACGCCGGCGAGCGCCACGCGGAGGCGGGCGCCGGGCGGCTCGTTCATCTGTCCGAACACCATGACCGTCTTGTCGAGGACGCGCAACTCCTTGCCGCTGGCGTCCTTGAACTTCGCGTGCTGCATCTCGAGCCAGAGGTCGTTGCCCTCGCGGGTGCGCTCGCCGACGCCGCAGAAGACCGACACGCCGCCGGCCTCGACCGCGATGTTGCGGATCAGTTCCTGGATGAGGACGGTCTTGCCGACGCCGGCGCCGCCGAAGAGCCCGACCTTCGAGCCCTTCGGGATCGGGCAGAGCAGGTCGACAACCTTGATGCCCGTCTGGAAGACGCGCGGGGTCGGCTCCTGCTCCGACAGCGAGGGCGGCGCGCGGTGAATGGGCAGGTACTCGTCCGTCTTCACCGGCTCGAGGCCGTCCACCGGGTTGCCGAGCAGATCCATGACGCGGCCCAGGGTGGCCTTGCCGACGGGCACCTTGATGGGCGCGCCGGTGTCCTCCACGACCATGCCGCGGATCAGGCCGTCGGTGGGATTGAGGGCGACGGAGCGGATCGTGTTGTTCCCCAGGTGCGAGGCGACCTCGCAGGTGACGGTGATCTTCCGGGCCGCATCCTGGATCCTGAGCGCCGTGAGAATGGGCGGAATCTGCTGTTCGAAGGTCACGTCGACCACGGGGCCGATGACCTGCGAGACCTTCCCGGTGTTGCTCATAAGTTATCCCTTCAGCGCCTCGGCGCCACCGACGATGTCCAGGAGCTCCCTGGTGATGCCCGCCTGGCGGGCGTTGTTGTACTGGAGGGTCAGCGAGCTGATGATGTCGCTCGCGCTGTCCGTCGCATTCCGCATCGCGTTCATGCGGGCCGCGTGCTCGCTGGACATCGACTCGAGCAGCAGGCGATGGAAGGACACCTCGACGTAGCGCGGGGTCAGCCGGTCCAGGAGGGCGGCGGGCTCGGGTTCGAACTCGTACTCCAGGGCCGTCTTGGGCTTCTCCCCGGCCTTCGCGGCCGGCGGGACGATCGGCAGGAACTTGAGGTCGCCCGGCTGAAAGGTGATGGCGTTGACGTAGCGCGTGAACAGAAGGTGGACCTCGTCGACCTCGCCCGACGTGAACCAGTCGACAAGCTGCTTTGCCATCGCCTTGATCTGGCTGAACGGCAGATCCGTCGGGAGCAGCTGATACTGGGCCTTGGGCAAGACGTTGTTCTTCCTGAAGCCGTCGACCGCCTTCTTGCCGACGGCGATCACCTCGAACGGCTTCTGCTTCGCGTCGATGAACTTCTGGACGTATCGGGCCATGTTCGAGTTGTAGCTGCCGCAGAGGCCCTTGTCGGCCATGAACACGACGATCCCGATCTTCTTCACTTCGGCGCGCGGCGTGAAGAGGGGGTAGTTCAGCGCGCCGACCTGCGAGGAGAGGCTCGACATGAACTCGACGATCTTGTCCGAGTAGGGGCGGAGCTCCGTCAGGCGGACCTGGACCTTCTTCAGCTTCGCCGCCGAGACCATCTGCATGGCCCGCGTGATCTTCTTGATGTTGGAGACCGAGCGGACCTTCCGCTTGATTGCCCGGGTCGACAGGATTGCCGGCATTCAGTCGTCTTCCTACTTGTTCTCAGCGGGCTTGGCGGCGGGCTTCGCCTCCTCGGGCTTGCCCTCCTTCGCCTTCCACTGCGCTTTGAACTCCGCGATGGCGTTCTTGAGCGCGGTCTCGGTTTCCGGCTCGAACTTCTTCGACTGCCGGATTTTCTCGCCCACGCCCGGATGGCTCTTGAGCATGAACTCGATCAACGTCTTCTCGAAGTCCTTGGCCCTGGCCGCCGGCACGTCGTCCATCGAGCCGCTGGTGCCGGCGTAGATCGCCATCACCTGCACCTCGAAGGGCAGCGGGACGAACTGGTCCTGCTTCAGGATCTCGACCAGGCGCTCGCCGCGAGTCAGCTGGTCGCGCGTGTTCTTGTCGAGGTCGCTCGCGAACTGGGCGAAGGCCGCGAGCTCGCGGTACTGGGCGAGGTCGAGGCGCAGCTTGCCGGCGACCTTCTTCATCGCGGAAGTCTGCGCGTTGCCGCCGACGCGCGACACGCTGATGCCGGCGTTGATGGCGGGGCGGACGCCGGCGTTGAAGAGTTCCGGCTCGAGGTAGATCTGGCCGTCGGTGATCGAGATGACGTTCGTCGGGATGTAGGCCGACACGTCGGATAGCTGGGTCTCGATGATCGGGAGCGAGGTCAGCGAACCGCCGCCCAGCGCCTCGGAACAGCGGGAGGCGCGCTCCAGCAGACGCGAATGGACGTTGAAGACGTCGCCCGGGTAGGCCTCGCGGCCGGGCGGGCGGCGCAGCAGGAGCGACATCTGGCGGTACGCCCACGCGTGCTTGGTCAGATCGTCGTAGATAACGAGCGCGTGGCCCTTGTTGTCGCGGACCTCCTCGCCGATCGCGGTGCCGCCGGCGGGCGCCAGATACTGCAACGGGGCGGGATCGTCGGCCGTCGCGGCGACCACGACCGTGTATTCCATCGCTCCAGCCTTGGTCAGCGTGTCGATGACGTTGGCGATGGTCGAGGCCTTCTGGCCGATCGCGACGTAGATGCAGGTGACGTCGCCGCCCTTCTGGTTGATGATCGTGTCGATGCAGAGCGCGGTCTTCCCGGTCTGGCGGTCGCCGAGGATCAGCTCGCGCTGGCCGCGGCCGATGGGGATCATCGCGTCGATGGCCTTCCAGCCGATCTGCAGGGGCTGCGTGACCGGCTGCCGCTCCACGACGTTGAGCGCGCGGCCTTCGACCGGGCGGAACTTCTTCGCGGGAATCGGGCCCTTGCCGTCCATCGGCTGGCCGATCGCGTTGACCACGCGGCCCAGCGTTTCCCTTCCCACCGGCATCTGGACGATCTTTCCGGTGCACTTGGCGACGTCGCCCTCCTTGATGCCCGCGGTCGGGCCCAGGATGACGATGCCGACGG
>DASQOM010000195.1:0-21232 GCA_035644495.1 Planctomycetota bacterium
CGACCAGAAGCGGGAGCTGGAGCTCCTCTTCGGCCAGGCTCAGATGTACTTCGAGCAGGAGCAGTATCCCCGCTGCGTCGAGATCTGCGAGAAGATCCTCTACATCAACACGAACCTCACCTCCGTGGCGGAGATGCGCAACGTGGCGCAGCGCCTCCAGCACATGAAGATGAGCCGGGACAACCTCAAGAACTACATCGAGGAGTGGAAGCGGACCTTCGAGCAGATCGAGATCAACGCGACCGTCCAGGCGGACGAGCTGGAGTTCCCCAACATCGAGATCTGGAAGGAGCTCATCTCCCAGCGCAAGCCCAAGGGCATCCAGGCGATGAGCGAGGACATCAACGACGAGGACAAGACCATCGTCGACAAGCTGCACTCGATCCGCATCACGATCGACATGCAGAACGCCCCCCTGACGGCGATCGTGGACTACATCCGCGAGATCAGCGGCCTCAACATCCACATCACGGGCATCGACAACCCGGACCAGGAGATGATCTCCTTCAAGGTCCAGGACATCGTGCTGGACGGCGCCCTGCGCCTGATGCTCCAGCCCCGCAACAAGGCCTATATGGTCCGCGACGGCGTCGTCCTCATCACGACGGCGGACGCCCTGAAGAAGCGCGTGAAGCTGGACCTCTACGACGTTCAGGACCTCACGTACGGCATGGCCGACTTCCCCGGCGTGGACATCTCGCTGTCCCAGGACTCGATCGGCACCGCGGTGGCGGCGGGCGAAGAGGCCAAACAGCAGTTCACGGGCGAGGACCTGGCCAACCTCATCAAGAACACGATCCATAAGGACCAGTGGGAGGAGGCCGACGGCAAGTCCATCCAGTTCCAGAACGGCCTCCTGATCGTCCGCAACTCGATCGAGATGCACAAGCAGATCCGGAAGTTCCTCTCGGACCTGCGCGCCTCGACGAGCATGCTGGTCTCCGTGGAGACCCGCTTCCTGTCGGTCGAACATGACTTCCTGCAGGAAGTCGGCATGGACTTCCGGGACGTGAACGCGGTCGGCAACCAGTTCAATCGCGTGCAGGGCATTTCGACGCTGACGGACATCCAGCCCGGATACGTGCTGGGCGCGATCGACCAGGCCTTCATCGCCCCGGGCAACGGCCTCCCCGCGACGAGCGCGGGCATCACGGGCGTGTTCGGCAACAACAATGCCCGGTCCATGGGCGCGCGCATCCAGAACATCATGGTCGGCGACTTCCTGGTGAACCGCTTCTTCAGCCAGGTGTACCGGCCGGACGGCGGCGGCTCCCTCCAGTGGACCCTGCTGGACGACGTCTCCTTCGAGGTCGTCATGCGCCTGGTGTCCCGGAGCGAGAAGAACCACATCCTGACGGCGCCCAAGCTGACGCTGTTCAACACGCAGCGCGGCAACTTCCGCATCTCGAACCAGATGGCGTACATCCGCGACTACGACATCCAGATCGCGACGGCGGCCGTCGCGCTGGACCCGGTGGTCGACGTCGTCTCCGACGGCATTTCGCTGGACGTGCGGCCGATCGTGAGCGCCGACCGGCGCTTCGTGACGCTGGAGCTGAGGCCCACGGTGGCGCAGCTCTTCCCGCAGCCGCCGGGCATCTTCTCGATCACGACGAACGTGACGGCCCCCGGCGCGCCCATCACGGACGCGCTGCCGATCACGATCGAGACGCCGATCGTGAACATCCAGAGGATCCGGACGACGGTCGTGGTGCCGGACCGCGGCACGCTGATGCTGGGCGGCCTGACGGCGTTCTTCGACGAGGACGCCGAGAGCTCGATCCCGATGTGGCGGAGCATCCCGCTGCTGGGCAACATCGGCTCGCTGAAGGTCAAGGGCCTGCAGCGCAAGCAGACGCTGATCATCTGTCGCGTGCGAATCATCATCCCGGGCGAAGAGGAGCGGCGGCGCTTCTAGATCGCCCGGCCAGGGCTGGGGATGTAATTCCGGGGTCGGGGTAGCTGGAGGATAGGTATCATGAGCGATCGCATCCTTCGTATCGGGTCGGCGCTGGCCGCCATCGCATTGGCGGCGGGCATCGGCTGCAGTGGAGGCGCTGCGGAGAAGCGCGAGGACGCCGCACCGCCGCCCCTGATCCAGGAGCCGGCGGCGCAGGAGCCCGGCACGCCGCCTCCCGCGCCCATGACCGACAAGTCGGTCCAGGTCCAGGCCTCCAGCCCGGAGATGGAGAAGATCGCCCAGGAGCTGGCGCGCGGCCGCTCGACCTCCGACCAGCAGGCCATCTACGAATCGCAGCGCCACTACGAACAGGCCCTGCGTTTCAACAACGCGGGCGATTTCGACAAGGCCAAGATCGAGGCCCAGAAGGCCGTCGAGGCCTGGCACGAGAACCTGGCGGCCCGCAAGCTGCTCAACGACGTGAACCGGATCACGGTCGGCGGCCGTCCCGAGCTGGGCGCCCGGTCGATCGCCGAGGACGCCCGGGACGACTTCCGCGTCCGTATCGAGCAGGCCCAGATCGAGATCACCAAGCACATCCGCGACGGCGAGCGCTACCTGAACGCCCGGATGTACGACCAGGCGGTCAAGGAGTTCGAGAACGCCGAGTTCAAGATCCAGAACATCCCCTATGAAGTGAAGGCGATGAACGACCTCCTTCCCCTGGTGAAGGACTCGATCGTCAAGTCGCGCAACGCCAGGGTCCTCGAGGAGCGCCGCACCGAGGAGGAGAAGAAGCGGATGGCCGAGGCCGAGGCCGCCGCGCACGAGATCGCGACGAAGCGCGAGGTGACCCGCAAGATCGCGCACCTCCTGGAACTGTCCTACATGGCCTTCGACCAGAAAAAGTTCGACCGCTGCATCAAGCTCTGCGACGAGATCCTGATCATCGATCCGCACTACTCCGTCGCCAAGGAGCTGCGCGAGGACTCGGAGAAGACCCGCCACAAGGAGCAGTACTTCTCCATGATCGCCAAGAAGGTCGAGCAGTGGAAGAAGCTCACCGACGACGACGACGCGGCCGTCATCCCCTGGTCCCAGACGGTCCGCTTCCCCTCCCGCGAGGAGTGGGCCGACATCTCCAAGCGCATCACCGAGGCCGTCATCAAGACGGAGGGCGGGACCACGTCGGAGGAGGACCCCGACATCCTCGCCATCAACCGCAAGCTCGACACGATGAAGATCGACCTCGCCTTCGAGAACACGAAGCTCGAGGACATCCTGGCGTTCATCCGCGACTTCTCGGGCCTGAACATCCTGCTCGACGCCGCGGTGCGCGACAAGGTCGACCCCGACAAGCCCGTCACCTTCAAGGTCAAGGACCTCGTCCTGAAGAACGTGCTCAAGCTCCTCCTGTCCCAGTTCAACCTGGACTACCACATCACGGAGGAGAAGGTCGTCCTGCTGACGGACCCCAAGAAGGCCGGCGGCGGCAGCGTCCTCGAGCTGCACGACATCCGCGACATCCTGGTGAAGCTGCAGGACTTCGCGGGCCCCAAGGTCGAGCTCGTGTCGCCCTCGAAGGGCGGCGGCGGCCCCCTGACGGGCGCCACGTTCACCCTGGACGAGCCCAAGGAGTCGTCGGTCGGCGAGGAGCAGATCGTCGACCTGATCAAGGAGAACATCTCGCCCGGCACCTGGGAAGGCGAGCAGACGATCGAGAAGACGCCCAACCAGCAGCTGCTGGTCAACGCGCCGCCCCGCGTGCACCGCGAGCTGCGCGAGTTCCTCGGCAAGCTGCGCAGCTACACCGGCACGATGGTGTCGGTGACCTGCCGCTTCGTCGCGGCCTTCGACGACTTCCTCGACGACGTCGGCGTGGACATCATCAACCGCGCGAACTCGACGCTGCCCGGCACGGACATCCCGGCGGGCGGCACGACGTCCGTGGACGACCCGACGGCGCAGACCGGCGCCGGCTTCTCGTCGCAGGAGACGGCGCGGCTGGAGTCCTGGGACGTCCGCGCCCAGACGTTCCACACCATGATCAAGTACGACCCCCTCACGCAGATCGGCGTCGACCCCCTGCAGAACCGGCTGATCAGCCAGGGCGGCCTCGGCCTCCAGTACGAGTGGCTCGGCGAGTCGGCCCTTCAGATGGCCATGCGCGCCGTCCACAAGGGCCAGAAGGCCACCGTCGTGCAGGCGCCCCGCGTCACCGTCTTCAACACGCAGCGCTCGCACGTGATGTTCCTCCAGCAGATCGCGTACATCCAGGACTACGAGCCCCAGGTCTCGACCCTGGCCGCGGCGTACGACCCGATCATGGGCATCCTGACTTCGGGCGTGGTGCTCGACGTGCGCCCGATCGTGTCGAACGACCGCAAGTACGTGACCCTCGAGATGCGGCCCTCGCTGGCCCAGGTGCAGACGATCCGCCAGTTCAGCATCCGGCCCGGCCTGAACATCATCCTGCAGCTGCCCTACGTCGTCCTCCAGAAGGCGGAGACCACCGTGACCGCGCCCGACCGCGGCACGATCATGATCACCGGCTTCAAGGACATCCAGATGAAGGACCTGCACTCGGGCGTGCCGTTCCTCGAGGACATCCCCATCATCAACTTCTTCTTCACCCGCAAGGCGAAGTCGGACGAGCGGCGCCGGCTCCTCATGCTGGTGACGCCGGAGATCATCGACCTCGCCGAGCGCGAGAACGAGCAGTTCTAGACCGGACCTGATCGAACCCAGGCTCCCCGCCGCTCCCGCGGCGGGGAGCCTGTTTCGTTTCCGAGGGATGCTTGTAGACCGGGGGCCGTGTCGGGTACCATCGCCATGCGGATGAATCTGAAGGCGATCTTCTTCGACATTGACGACACCCTCTTCTCCACGACGGACTTCGCCGACAAGGCCCGGCGCGCGGCGGTGGCGGCCATGCGGCATTACGGCCTGCGCCTCCCGGCGGACCAGGTCCTCCGCGAGCTCTCCGAGGTGATCTCCGAGTTCTCGTCGAACTACGAGCACCATTTCGACAAGCTGCTCCTCCGGCTGCCCCGGAGGACCTTCGACGGCGTCAACTCCGCGATCCTGGTGGCCGCGGGGGTGCACGCCTACCACACCGCCAAGATCAACCTCCTGAGGGCCTACCCGGACGTCCCGCCGGTGCTCCTGAGGCTGAGCCGGACGGACCTGGTGCGGGGGATCATCACGTCGGGCCTGCAGCAGAAGCAGGCCGACAAGCTGCTGCGGCTGGGTCTTTACGAATACTTCACGCCGACGGCGATCTTCATTTCGGACCAGATCGGCATCTCCAAGCCCAACCCGAAGCTGTACCAGCGGGCCTGCGACGAAGTAGGGGTGGAGGCGAAGGAAACCCTCTACGTGGGCGACAATCCCCTGCAGGATATCGACCCGGCGAACGCGATGGGGATGATCACGGTGCACGTCCGCCGGGGCCGCCACGGTGCGCTGCAGGGGAAGACCAAGGCGTCGTACGAGCTCAAGGATTTCAAAGAACTCTTGACTGTCCTTCGCAAAGACTTTAATGTACGCGCCTGACGGGGGCGGATTTTCGGGCTCGGCCCGATTCCCGGAGAGGGGGGGACGTGCGGCCCACCGGTCAACCGTCGCTGATTCACACACGCATGAATCGATCGCCCTTGGGGGTCCCCTGAATGCCCGACAACGACTACGTTGCCATTCTGGATTTCGGTTCCCAGTACACCCAGCTGATCGCGCGCCGCACCCGTGAAGCCAGCGTCTACTGCGAGATCCTCACCCCGGACGTCGCCCCCGAAACGCTGAAGAAGCACCGCCTCAAGGGGATCATCCTCTCGGGCGGCCCGGCGAGCGTCTACCAGCGCAAGGCGCCCACCTGCGATCCCAAAATCTTCGAACTCGGCGTCCCCGTGCTGGGCATCTGCTACGGCCTGCAGCTGGGCGCCAAGATCCTCGGCTCCAAGGTCTCCGCCGCCGCCGAGCGCGAATACGGCCGCTCCGAGCTCAAGGTCAAGAACACCAGCGAAAAACTGTTCCGCGGCGTCCCCAACGACACCCAGGTCTGGATGAGCCACGGCGACAAGGTCGAGGCCTCCAGCAAGGAATTCGAGGTGCTCGCCTCCACCAAGAACTGCTCCTTCGCCGCCGTCCGCCACAAAAAGAAGGCCTTCTACGGCGTCCAGTTCCACCCCGAGGTCCAGCACACGCCGTACGGCACCCAGATCCTCCGCAACTTCCTCTACGCCATCTGCGGCTGCCGCGGCGACTGGGAGATGAAGTCCTACGTCGACAACGCCATCGCCGAGATCCGCCGCACCGCCGGCAAGGACCATATCCTCTGTGCGCTCTCCGGCGGCGTCGACAGCGGCGTCGTCGCGGCCCTGGTCCACAAGGCCGTCTCCAGCCGCCTGACCTGCGTCTTCGTCGACAACGGCCTCCTGCGCAAGGGCGAGGCCAAGAAGGTGCGCGACTTCTTCGAGAAGCGCATGCACGTCAACCTCGTCGTCATCGACGCCTCGAACAAGTTCCTCAGCAAGCTCAAGGGCGTCACCGACCCCGAGAAGAAGCGGACCATCATCGGACACCTGTTCATCGACGTCTTCAAGGCCGCCGCGAGGCCGCTCAAGCAGGTGAAGTTCCTGGCGCAGGGGACGCTATATCCCGACGTGATCGAGTCCCGCTCCGCGACGGGCGGCCCCTCGGCCAAGATCAAGACCCACCACAACGTGGGCGGACTGCCCCAGGAGTTGGGCTTCAAGCTCATCGAGCCGCTCCGGACGCTGTTCAAGGACGAGGCGCGCCGCATCGGCCGGGAGCTCGGGCTCCCCGACGAGCTGGTCCGCCGCCAGCCCTTCCCCGGCCCGGGACTCGCCGTCCGCTGCCCGGGCCTGATCACCCCGGAGCGCCTGGAGATCCTCCGCGAGGCCGATGAGATCGTCGTCCAGGAGATCGAGAAGGCCAAGCTCCAGGACAAGATCTGGCAGTACTTCGCCGTCCTGCTGCCCGTCAAGAGCGTCGGCGTCATGGGCGACGAGCGTACGTACCAGGAGACCGTCTCCGTCCGCATCGTGGAAAGCCTCGACGGGATGACGGCCGACTGGGCCCGGATCCCCTACGACGTCCTGGCCTCGATCAGCTCGCGCATCGTCAACGAAGTGAAGGGCGTGAACCGCGTCCTCTACGACATCAGCTCCAAGCCGCCGTCCACCATCGAATGGGAGTAATGACGTGCCCGCGAGCGGAGAACTGCTCTTCGGCAAGATCGCGCTGAACGAGGACTTCTGCACGAAGGCGCAGATCGACGAGTGCACCCGGCTCCAGCTCCAGCTGCAGTCCCCCCACCAGCCCGCCCCGCGCCTCGGCGACCTGCTCGTGGAAAAAGGCTACCTGACCCCCGACCAGCACGCGAAGGTCCTCGAGATCCAGCGGCAGAACCTGGACCTCGTCGACCCCCTCGTCAAGAAGCGCAAGGAGGCGGTGCTCTTCGGGAAGCTCGCCGTAAAGCACGGCCTGGTGACGCCCGACGAGGTCAACCAGTGCCTCCGGATCCAGGCCGCGCCCGGTGAGGCCCGCTCCCTGGGGGAGATCCTCGTCGCCAAGGGCTTCCTCACCGCGATCCAGGTCAAGGAAGTCCTCAACAAGCAGCTCAAGAAGATCATGAGCTGCCCCACCTGCAAGCTGTCCTATACGGTCCTCACCCTGTCCGAGGGGAAGACGATCGACTGCCCGAAGTGCAAGGGACCGCTCAAGGACGGGAAGCCGACGGACTCGACGCGGACCGACGCCGAGTTCGCCACCCAGGTCATGCGCTCGGTCCAGGCGGGTCTGCCGCCCGTCGGAACCCCCAAGCCCGTCCGCGGACCGACCCTGATGAGGAAGAAGTACACCTGCGTCATCTGCGACCACGTCTTCGAGGCCGCGATGGACGCCAGCGGCCGCGTCCAGTGCGCCAGCTGCTACACCACCTTCACGCCCCGATAGCGCGTCAGAAGCGCAGCTCGAACGCCGGACCGATCGAGTAGTTCAGGATGAAGTGCTCGGACGAATGGTTGAAGTCCGAGGACGAAAAAGTCTGCATCGCCACGACGCCGATCCACACAAACTGCGACGGGCGCCCGCCCAGCATCGCCTCGAACTCGAAGAAGCCCGCGGTGTCGCCGTCGCCGTCGCGGCGGAACCGGAAGCCGCCCACATTGGCGCCCACGCCGATCTCGAGGAACCGGAAGGGGAACTGGCCGTAGACGCCCAGGCGGTACTGGCGGACCCAGCAGGACTTCTCGATTCCGGCCCCGATGTCGACCCGCGTGTTCCAGCCGATATAGCCGGCGCGGAACCCGAGGAAGGCCTGGGTGCCGTAATCGAGGGTCACCGTGACGTCCGCTCCGTATCCCCACACGTTCTTCACGTGGA
This sequence comes from Planctomycetota bacterium, assembly GCA_035644495.1. GTDB lineage: Bacteria > Planctomycetota > MHYJ01 > MHYJ01 > JACPRB01 > JACQFK01. The sequence goes on from DASQOM010000195.1 coordinate 8,306, forward strand.
GGTCGCCGTCGAACGCGGTCCAGACGGCCAGGGGCTCGATGCCGATCCAGGGATAGACGGGCTGCCGCTCCCGGGGCTCCTTGAATTCCTGGTCGAGGGAGCGGGGCAGTTCGGCATCCGCCACGGGGCCGGACCAGAGAGTCTGGACCGCCATCAGCAGCAGGACGTTCATGGTTCCTCCCTTCCGCCCGAAGTTTATCCCGGCCCGGAGACCGCCGGTTCCGAATCGTTCATGGGGAGCACTCTTGAACTCACCCGGCCCTTGTGGTACGATGTCCCTCGACGCACTAGTAATCGTGTGTCAGGGGAAGAAGGATGACGGAGAGACAACTGGACGGGGGAGACGTCCGATCCTTCGGGCGGCCCGATGTCCCCGTCTCGCTCGTGCCGAACGCCGTCGCCATCCTCCGCAAGCGCTATCTCCTGAAAGACGAGCACGGCCGCCCCGCCGAGAGCCCGGAGGAGCTGCTCTGGCGCGTCGCCCTCCACGTCGCCCTCGCGGAGCGCGTCCACGGCGCGGACGACGCCCGGGTGCGCGAGACCTCGTCCCGCTTCTACCGCATGATGGCGGCGCTCGACTTCCTCCCCAACTCGCCGACGCTCATGAACGCCGGCCGCCGGCTCGGCCAGTATTTCGCCTGCTTCGTCCTCCCCGTGGCCGATTCGATCATCGACGAAAAGGACGAAGGCATCTTCGACACCCTGCGATCCGCCGCCTTCATCCACAAGACCGGCGGCGGCACGGGCTTCGACTTCTCCAGGATCCGCCCCGAGGCGACGCGGGTCGAGTCGACCCACGGCCGCGCCAGCGGCCCGATCAGCTTCATGAGGGTCTTCAACGCCGCCACGGACGCGATCCACCAGGGCGGGTTCCGCCGCGGCGCCAACATGGGCATCCTCCGCGTGGACCACCCGGACATCCTCGACTTCATCCGGGCGAAGTCCGATCCCCGCGAGCTCCGCAACTTCAACCTGTCGATCGCGGTCACCGACGAGTTCCTCCGGTCCCTCCGCGGCAACCTGAAGCATTTCGTCGTCGACCCGCACACCGGCCGCAAGACCCCGCTCCGCGACAAGGTGCGCGACGCCGAGGGCAACGTCTCCGGCGTGGACGACCGGGAATGGACCGCGCGCGACGTGTTCGACCTCGCCGTGCAGCGCGCATGGGAGTCGGGCGAGCCCGGGCTCTTCTTCGTCGACCGCGCCAACCGCCATAATCCCACTCCGGCCGCGGGGGAGATCTCGGCGACGAACCCCTGCGGGGAGCAGGCCCTGCTCCCCTGGGAGGCCTGCAACCTGGGCTCCATCAATCTGGCGCACTTTGTCGAGCCGGCGGGCACCCTGGGCACGGCGACGTCGCCCGAAAGCCGCATCCGCTGGAAGGCGCTCGCCGAAACCGCGGCCCTCGCCGTCCGATTCCTGGACGACGTCATCGACGTCAACTCGTACCCCAAGCCCCAGATCGAAGAGGTGGTGAAGGCGAACCGGAAGATCGGGCTGGGAGTGATGGGATGGGCGGACATGCTGTTCCGCCTGGGCGTGCCCTATGAATCCGAGCAGGCGCTCTCGCTGGGCCGCCTGGTGATGCGTTTCGTGCGGGACGAGGGGTGGAAGGCCTCGCAGGACCTCGCGCGCGAGCGCGGCCCCTTCCCCCGCTGGGCCGGCAGCGCGTGGACCCAGAATCACGCCTACTTCGCCGCCGGCGCGCCCATGCGGAACGCGATGGTCACCACCGTGGCGCCGACCGGGACGATCTCCATCCTTGCCGGCTGTTCGGCCGGCATCGAGCCCTTATACTCCCTCGCGTTCGTCCGGCAGATCCTCAACGGCGAGAAGCTCCCCGAGGTCCACCCGTACTTCCAGGAGATCGCCGAACGCGAGAAGTTCGCGTCGCCGGCCCTGACCGGACGGCTCGCGCGCGAAGGCTCCTGCCGCGGCATCTCCGAGATCCCCGCCCGCTGGCGCGACATCTTCGCCTGCGCCCACGACGTCTCCCCGGAGGGCCACCTGCGGATGCAGTCCGCGTTCCAGGAGTTCACGGACAACGCGGTCTCCAAGACGGTCAACTTCCGCGCCGAGGCAACGCCGGAAGACGTCCGCCGCGTGTTCGAGCTGGCGATCGAGCACGGGGTCAAGGGCGTCACCGTCTACCGGGACCGGTCCCGCAAGACCCAGCCAATGGCCCTGCGGAATCCGGGGCCGCCCGCCGCTCCGTCTCCTGCGGGGCCCTTGCCGGACGTCGTGGGACGCCTCGTCTCCGTCGGGCTGTCGCACGGGGCGACGGCCGAAGAAATCGCGCGGGCGATGGCGCCGTCGACGGCGGCGTCCGAGGCCTGTCCGGAATGCGGCCGCCCGCTGCGCCGGGAGGAAGGCTGCACGAAATGTGCCTGCGGATACAGCCGATGCTGAGGATGCGGATGAACTGATTCGAGCTTGAAACTTTCTTCCCCCAATACCAGGGCGCCCTCCTACCATCCACGGGCGCCCTGCTTATTTCCGGAGGGATGCGCCCTTGCGAGCGTAGTACTTATGGGGCAGCGGACCGTCTAGTAGAGTGGGATCTCACGATGGAGCGACGAACCTTTATCCAGACCCTGGTGCTGGCGCCGGCCGCGATGGCCGCCGCGCCCCAGGGCGACGACGCCGCGAAGAAATTCGAGGCCCTTCGCGCCAGCGACCCGGTCGCGGCCTTCAAGGCCCTCGGCCAGACCCCCGGCGTGCCGGCCCAGAAGATCGCGCGCCCGGCCATCGCCCGGCAGATCACCCAGGACGTGGCCGGAGCGCTGAAGGCCTACGGTGACGGCAAGGTCGAGGGGGTGGAGCTGCCGCTCTCGCACGCGGCGCTGCTCGCCGACGTCTATGCCCCCAATTTCTCCCGCGAGCTGATGCGGCTGCTCTTCCTGCTCAAGCAGCCCCGGAAGACGCAGACCGGCTGCGCCACGTGCAAGGGTGCTGGGGCCGCCCCCTGCACCGCCTGCCAGGCCGGCCTGACGCTCGGACCCTGCACCCCCTGCGAGGCCAAAGGGACCATCACCTGCATGATCTGCGACGGATCGGGCTCGCTGGACCACCGCGGCTATAAGGGCCCGATCGTCATCACCGCCGAGCACCCCGTCACGGTGATGGTCAAGAACGACAAGGGCAAGACGGTCCGCGCGAAGCTCGATCCGCAGACGCTGACCTACCACATGAGCCCCTGCACGGGGGGCAGCTTCTCCCTGCAGACGGAGTCCGTGAACAGCAAGACCGGGGCGAAGACCAACGGCTCCGCGAACCAGCCCTGCTCCAAGTTCTGGGGCGAGATGAAAATGTTCGTCTTCAGCGGGAAGACGAAGATCAAGGTGAACAACAACAAGGGGCAGCTGACGCCCATCAGCGGCTCGGGCGCGCGGCGATTCCTCGCCGACTACGAGACGTGCACGGCGGGCCGCATCACCTGCGACCGCTGCGCCGGGAAGAAGACCGAGCCCTGCGCCCTCTGCCAGGGCAGCGGGAAGGCGATGGTCGCCTGCGCCAAATGCGAAGGCGCCGCGATGATCGCCTGCGCGACCTGCAAGGGCTTCGGCGACTCCGCCTGGCTCGCCGCCCTCCTTCCGCCCGCCGCGGCCGCCGCGATGGCCAAGGTCCTCGTCGAGCAGGCGGCGGAGCTCAAGGGATGGCTGGACGACCGCCAGCGACGCGCGAACCGCAAGACGGATCTCACCCGCCGCCTCGAGGAGTCGAAAAAGGGTCTCGATCCCACCGCGAAACTGACGACCGACTTCGTCGACGTCGTCTGTCCGCGCTGCAAGGGCAACGGCAGCGAGTGCGAGGACTGCTGGAGCGCCGGGCGGCGCGAATACTACGAGGGCACGGCCCAGTACGAGCGCTACGCCCTCGTGGAGAAGCTGACGCGGCAGCTGGACGAGCTGGCCAGGTCGCCGGTCGTCGTGCCGGCCCTCGCCCCGCTCCCCGAAAGCGAGTCCGCCGGAGTCGCCCAGATTCCGGCGCCCCGGCCCGCAACGCCGCCGCCCGCGCTGCCCGCGGGACGTCCCCCCGGAAGCTTGGCGATCCCGGCGACGGTCGAAGAGATGACCAAGAAGGCGGACGAGTACCACGAATCGGGCAAGACCCACCTCGAGAAGTCGAAGGCGACCTCCGACAACGCCACCTGGATCGACGAAGGCGTCAAGGCGCTGTCGGACTTCAAGAACGCCCAGATCCTCTATACGGCGGCGCAGGAGAAGCTCGACGAGACCGGCACCCCCGTCCCCCGCACGCTTCAGGACAAGTTCCGCACGAACATGCAGGGACTGGTCATGGCGCGCAAACAGGTGCCTTGAGGGCGGCGGGGCGACCTACTCGGGGAGCTTGAAACTGGGCTTGCGCTTCGACCACCACGTCTCCCAGTCGCGGGCGTTCTCGTAGTTCTGCCGGCTGATCGACTGCAGGGCGCCGAGGATCGGCGCCTTCAGCACCTCGCGCTCGCTGGGACGCTTCGCCGTCTGGCGGGGGTCCGCCCTCAGCAGCGTGCCGGCCGTGGGCATCTCGGGGAAGAGGTCGTCCAGCGGATTGAGGGTCGTCTCGGAGTCGCCGTTATTGCTCTCGATGCGGCGCAGCGATTTGATGAGCGGCGTGAGCGCATCCAGGGTGCGGATCCGTCCGGCCGCGTCGATGGCGGCCTTGGCGACCCAGACCTCCTTGTCCTCCACGAGCTTCGCGACGTCGCCGCCGGCGGGGGCGTAGCGGAGCGTCCCCAGCCCGCGCAGGATCTCGATCCTCACCGCGCTTTCGCGCTTCCCCGAGTTGGCCGCCGACCGGAGCGCCGCGTGCAGCTCCCGTGCCGCCGGATCAACGCCCGCGAAGCGGCCCAGCTCGCGCGCCGTCATGAGCCGGACGGGGATCGACGCCTCCGTGAGCAGCGGGGACAGCGCGCGGACGATGCGCTCGTGGTGGTACGGGGCCAGCGCGCGGACGGCCGCGATCTTGTCGTCGTCCTTGGCGCCGACCTTGTAGTAGTCGTCCTGAAAGCGCCGGAGTTCGGCCTGGAAGGGCTTTTCGTCCTGGGGTGTGGGAACACAGGCCAGAAACCCGATGAGTGCGCCCGCTGTTAGGCTCACCGCTCCCCTCCGAGTCTACCGAACCCGTCTGAGGAATTGTACCCCGTCGATATCGAGTTGGCCAACCCGTTTGTCGAAAGTCCCCGTGAAGCGGATGCCGTCCACGGGGTCGGTGGGGAGCAGCGGGGTGCCCTCGAAGCTGAAGTCCCGGAGCGGCACTTCCACGTCGGTCCACTGGCCCGCGCGGCGGGACGTCACCTCGGCGGAATACTTCCCCAGTTTCGCGGTGAAGGTCGGCAGCGTCGTCCGGTACCGGAAGCGGAGCACCATGCCCGAGGCCACGCTGAAGGAGCGTTCGGGACGGACTTCGCCGGCGATCGTCATCCGGTCGCCGCTCTTCGCCGGCGGCGGCCCCTCGCACTGGAGGAACAGCCCCGTCGGGCCCGGCACCAGCCGCCCGGCGGTCACCGTATACGGGAAGAGCGGAAGGTCGTCCTTTTTCTCGTCGAACGTGGCCGCGAACGCCATGAACAGCTTCGGGCGGAGCTCGTCGAAGCGGGCCATCCTCTTCTGGGCCTCCCCCTTCTGCTCCACCACCTGGCCCTCGTGCGTCAGGACGAGCTCCTGACCCACCTGCGCCTTCTTCACGAGGGCGCCGATCTTCAGCTCGGCCGAGCCGTCGAGCAGCATCGCGGACATCCGGTCTCCGCGCGACTCCACCGACAGGCGGCCGTTGAAGTTGCTGAAGTCGAGCTCGTTCTTCCCGAAAGCGATGCGCCACTTCTGGGAGGATCCCTCGGTGTCGAGCATCACCAGGCCCTGGCCCAGCGCCAGGCTGTAGGCATCGTCGCTCTGCACCTTCGAGAACGCCGCTTCGGAGCCCTTCTCGAGCATCACCGACGCGCGGGCCTCCAGGGAGAACGACGCGGCCGCCGTACGCGCCGTCAGGAGGTCCTTCCGCGCAGCCCGCTCGACCGCCACGACCTTCGCGTCGACCTGGTCGCGACGCAGCCACAGATCTCCGACGGGATCGACGACGAGAACCGGGACATACGCCTTATTGTCTTCGGGAGCGGGCGCGAGATCGGGACCCTTGGCAACGGATTCCAGTTTCACGTCCGGCACCGGAGTCTCCTTGGGGGAGGGGTCGGCCGGAGGCGTCGCCGGCCTGGGTGTTTCCTTGGCGGCCACGACGACCGGAGGGGGCTCGATCCTGGGGGGCGGGGCCGGCTGGGGGCGAGGCGGCTCGACCGGCGCCGGGGCGGGCTTCGCCGCCACGACCGGCGCAGGCGACGCGTCGGGGGCGTTATGCAGGCCCACGGCCAGGGTCGGAGCCGGCGCCTCGGACTTCGTCAACGAGATCAGGCTGAGGCCGATCCCGACGGCGATGAAGGCGGCGGCCGCGACGGCGAGCGGCGGGATGCGGCGGCGGCGCGACGCGGTGACGACGCGCTGCAGCAGCACCTCGTTCACGGTCGCGGCCGGGGGCGCGTCCAGGGTCGACGCCAGCGCGACCGAGCGGCGGCAGTCGTCGCAGGCCGCGAGATGGGACGTCACGCGGACGCGCTCTTCGGCGGAAAGCCCAGCCTCCAGCCAGCGGGCCAGGGTTTCGGGCTCGGGACAGGACTTCTCCATGGCGCTCATGAGACGCCGCCGCTCCCTTCCTTGATGCACTTTTTCAACTTGTCGCGGGCCCTCAGGATATAGCTCGACACCGTGTTCGGCGCGACATTCATCACGCCCGCGATCGAGCGGTACGACAGGCCGTCCAGGTAATACATCTTCAGGATCAGCCTGTCCGCCGCGGCAAGCTTGTCCATCGCCTCGTAAAGGCCGAAGACCTCATCCAGGGAGTACTGTTCCTCCGCCTCCGGCATCGCCAGCTCCTTGACGAGGTCGCGATCCTCGTCGTCCAGGTGCACGTGGCGCATGGAGCCTTTGCGCATCTCGGAACGGATATAGTCGAGCGCACGGCGTGTGGAGAGCACGGTGAGCCAGGTGGAGAGAGCCGCCTTGGATTCAAATCCCTTCAAACGGTGGCAGCCGTCGGCGCAGAGCGAAAGCCAGACCGCCTGGATGGCGTCGTCGACCAGGCTCGCGTCCGCCTGCTTGAGCACCCGGAGGAAGGTGTTCCGGACGGCGTGGGCGACGAGGGCGCCGTACTTCTTCATGAGGTCGCGCCAGCCGTCGGACTCCCCCGCGATGCACCGGTGGATCAGCGCCAGTTCTTCCGGATTTCCGGCCACGGTCCAAGTATATCAGACCGCGGCCGGACCCGTCAGCTTAGTGCGCCGCAGCCGTCCGCGCCCGGCGCAGCCGCAGCACCACGAAGGGCAGCGCCGCCGCGAAGAACGCCAGCGCGAAGGGGAGGATGAGCCCGAGGAGCTCCACCATCACCGCCGCCCCCTTCATGAAGTGGGACGCGCCGCGATCGAAGCTCGACGCCAGGATGCCCCGGCTCTCCAGCACATTCTGCGCGACCTTCTCGTCGGCCATGCGGATCGAGACCAGCGAAAGCTCCCGGGGATCCGGGGCGCCGGCGGTCTGCGTCGCCTCGGCCTGCCCCGGCTTCAGCTTGGACGCCGTGATCCGCTCCGATTGCACCTTGCCCATGCCGCGCAGCTGCGTGATGAAGCTGCGGAATTCGTTCGAGGGGATCAGGACCGAGAGGCTGCAGGTCCGCGAGCCTTCCGTCCCCTCCATGAGCATGTCGACGATCTCGCCGTGGATCTTCTCCAGCTTGCCCTCGAGGTCGTCCTCGGCCTTGGTGCAGTCGTTGACCCGGAGCGACAGTTCGCCGGCGCGCCGGTATCCCGGGGCGCCCGTGAGGGCGAGCAGCCCCCCGGCCGGTGCCTCAGGAGCGGCGGCATAAGCGGCCTTGAAGACGTCCCGGGTCTCCGCCTCGATGGCACCGTTGAGCCTCGCCCGCTTCGGAGAGGGAGGAGGGGCCTCGCAGAACGCCGGCCCGCCCGCGACCGGGCTCTTGGCTTCCGAATGGAAGAATCCCGCAATGAAGATGAGGGCGACGAGGCTTCCGGCGACGATCGCCCAGCGTCCGGCGTTGGTCATATCCCGCTCCTTTCTCAATCTCCCCTCTCAGACGCGGGGCCGATTGCGCGGGTTCCCGGAGTTTGTTATTCTGCCGCCGTGCGCGAGATCCCCCTGCTCTCCTCCACGATCGTCGTCGGTGCCGGCTCCCTCCTGGCCCCCGGCGCATTGAACGCCTCCGGCGCCCTTCTCCTCACCGATCGGAATTGCCTTCGCTACGCGAAGCCGGTCGAACAGGGCCTCAAGGCCGCCGGGACTCCCGTCCACCGCATCGTTCTGGCATCGGGCGAGGTCCAGAAAAGCCTGGCCACCGCGGGGCGCATCCACCAGCAGATGGCCCGGGCGGGACTGGACCGCAAATCGGCCGTCTTCGCCGTCGGCGGCGGGGTGATCTCCGACCTCGGCGGCTTCGTCGCGTCGACCTATATGCGCGGCATCCGCGTCCACCTCTTCCCCACCACGCTGCTGGGGCAGGTCGACGCGGCCATCGGCGGCAAGACCGGCGTCAACCTTCCGCAGGGAAAGAACCTGGTCGGCACGTTCTATCAGCCGGCCTCCGTCTTCTGCGATCCCGCCGCGCTGAAAACCCTGCCGGCGCGGGAGTACGTGTCCGGCCTGGGCGAAGTCGTGAAGTACGGCATGATTCGCGACGCCGCCCTCTTCGACTATCTCGGGGCAAACATCGAGGGCATCCGCACGCGGGACCTGGCGGTGCTGGACGAGATCATCTATCGCTGCGTCGCGATCAAGGCGGACGTGGTGACGAAGGACGAGAAGGAATCCGGCGAGCGGGCGATCCTCAACTACGGGCACACGATCGGCCACGCGCTGGAGGCGGCGGGCGGCTACAAGCTGCTGCACCACGGCGAGGCGGTGTCGATCGGCATGGAGGCGGAGGCGATCCTGTCGATGGAGCTGGGCATCGCGCCGCTGGAGCTGCTGGCGGCGCAGAACAAACTGCTCAAGCTCTGCGGTCTGCCCACGCGCGTGAAGAAGCTGCCGGAGAAGAAGGTCCTCTCTGCGTTGAAGCTGGACAAGAAGAACGTGTCCGGCAAGACGCGCTTCGTCCTGCCCGAGACGATCGGCAGGGTCCGCTGGGGCGTGGAGGTCCCGTCCGACCTGATCGCCGCCGCCCTGCGCACGATCACGCTCTAGTCCCGCCGGCGCAATCCCCGGGCCACGCCGAATTCCTGCCGACTTTTTCGCCTTCCGACCCACTACTCAGGCGGTGGGTGCCTGAACGAACTCGAAACGCTGGTCCGGCTCAATCTCTCGGGCATGGTCGGCAGCTCCCTGCTGCGGCGGCTCCTCGAGCAGTTCGAGCTGAAGCGCATCCCCGGGCTCTCGCGCCGGGAACTCGAACGCGTCCCCGGCATCGGCCCGCGGACGTCGAAAGCCATCGTCGAGGCGCCCGATCCCGGCCCCGAGATGGCGCTGGCCGCCAGGCACCGGATCGGGATCCTGCCCGCCACCGGACCGGACTATCCCCCGGCGCTCCGGAGCCTCTACGATCATCCGATCGTCCTCTATCGCCGGGGCGCGACGACCGGCGCGGATGTGCTCGCGATCGGAATCGTGGGGTCGCGCGAGTGCACCGACTACGGACGCCGCCAGGCGCTGCGCTTCGGTCAGGAACTCGCCCGCCTCCGCATCACGGTCGTCAGCGGTCTCGCGCGGGGGACGGACACGGCCGCGCATCGCGGGGCGCTGGCGGCGCCCGAGGGCCGCACGATCGCCTTTCTCGGCTGCGGTCTTCTGAGAACCTATCCCCCGGAGAACGCACGGCTGCTGGACGAGATCTGCGGCCGCGGCGCGGCGTTCTCGGAGTTCCCGCTCCAGGCGCCGCCGGAGACCGTCAACTTTCCCCGGCGCAACCGCCTGATCAGCGGCATCTCGCAGGGCGTCCTCGTCGTCGAGGCCGCGGAGAAGTCCGGCGCCCTGATCACGGCCGACTGGGCCCTGGAGCAGGGGCGCGACGTCTTCTGCCTGCCGGGGTCGGTCGAAAGCCCCCTGTCCCGGGGCTGCCACCGGCTCATCAAGCAGGGCGCGAAGCTCGTGGAGGAGCCCGCCGACATCCTGGAGGAGATCCCCGTGTTCGCGTCGCTGCTCGCCCCCTCGGCGACGCTCACGCCGCTCGAACGGGCCGTGTTCCGGCGCCTGGCCGGCCGCATGGACAGCGCCGAATCCATCGCCGCCGTCACGCGCCTGCCCGCGGTCAGCGTCGAGCGGACGCTGGAGGCGCTGATCGGGAAGGGCCTCGTGCTACGGGAAGGCGCCGGACGCTACCGGCTCGCGGACCCGGTCACGGCCGATAGATGACGATCTGATCCGACTCGTGGAGCTTTTTCCACGACGCCGGAGGGTGAAGCGCGATCTCGGGGACCGGCCGGCTCCACCACTTCCCCGGCTGCGACCAGAACTTGTCGACGATGACCACCGCCCCGTCGTAGATCGAGACGTCCTGGAAGGGGATATAGAGCCGCGTGGGACGGTGCCCCTCGAAGAAGTCGAGCCCTTCGATGGTCTTGTCGTCCGTGATGACTCGCGCGTTCGGGTGCGCCCGCAGCCAGGGGCCCGCCTCCCGCGCGCCGGCGGAATACGGACGTCCGTCGTTCCGCGCGGTATGGAGCGTGACGGCCGCCGCGACGCAGATGCCGGCCATGGCCACCTTGACGGCGACCGGGGGGACGCGATGCGGGAGGCTCCCGAACATCGCCGCCAGCGGAGCCCCGAGGGCGGGGAGGGTCCAGTCGAAGAGGAAGAAGCCGGGAAGGAACGGCGAGAACGACGACGGCCAGAAGCAGTATCCGGCATAGAGGGCCAGGAACCAGCCGGCCGCGAGGCCCGCACCCGGCGTGCGCTTCAGGAGGCTCCAGGCTCCGGTGACCAGACAGGCCAGGTTGATGATGCCCATATAGCGGTTGCCCCACCAGGGGGTGAAGAGCAGCACCGGCAACTCGATGAACTGGCGATACAGGATCGAGCCGAGCGTCGTGTATCGCTCGGCCATATAGTGCCCCGCGTGCCATTTCCGGATCATGGCCCAGCGCTCCAGCGGGTTCCCCGTCACCGCCCAGAATCCCAGCATCTCCGCGAGGGCGACGGCGACGACCGGCAGCGCGATGGGGACATACCATTTCCAGGACCGCTTCGTCGCGAGCAGGTGGCCGGCGAAGAAGAGCGCCATATAGACCACGGACTCCTTGTGCAGAAAGGCCCATCCCAGCAGCAGGCCCGACAGCACCCGCAGCCGGAGTTTCGGATCCCCTTCCAGCGCGTGAACGAACGCGAGCACGGCCAGCGAGATCCACAGGGCGACCGGCGTATCGGTGTGGCACTCCGACGCGTAACGGATCAGGTTGGGATGCACGGCCGCCACGAGCGCGGCGGGCAGGCCCGCAGCCTCCCCGAAGAGCTTTCGCGCGAGCAGGAAGAGGACGCCGACCAACGCGATCGAGCAGAGGACGTTGTAGAGCACGAGCGACACCTCGCCCGGGCCGAAGATCGCGTAGGACGTCACGATCGCGAGCATGAATCCCGTGCGCGCGCCCTGGGTGTTGGTGATGTCAGGGTCACCGCTCAGCCGGTGTTCCGCGACGTGGGAATAGACGATGTCGTCGCCGATCTGGAGCCCGGTGAAGCAGAAGGCCCGGAGGCCGGCCGCCGCGATGATCAGGAGGATCAGCGAAAGCGCGGTCCGGCGAGCCATGGCCCGCCGGTCAGCAGGCGGCCACTCGGAGAGGCTGGTACTCCTCTTCGAGGGCGCGCTCGGCGGTGATGCAATAAGGGATGCCGCCCTTGCGATCGACGATCACATCGGCGGGCGCCTTTTCCGGGACGTCTCCGTAGCGGACCGTGAGGGACGCGGCGAAACGGATCTCGTCGAGGCCGTGGGGTCCGTGCACGAGGGTCATCGGCCCCTGGTGGTCCTTCAGATAGAGCAGGATATCGCCGGCACCGCGGAAGGCCTTCAGCAGGTGGTTCTCGGCCTCCATGCGGCCGACGATCACCTTGCAGTGGTCCGTCGGACGGAAGTGGCGGCCGATGCGGAGCAGGTTGATGTCGCGCGCGCCCGCGTCGGGATCGTGATCCCACAGGTCGCGCAGCCGGGCCGAGTACCCGGGATCGGTGAGAAGACAGCCGCCCGAGGGCTGCGGGATGTCGGTGATGCCGTACTCCTTCGCCAGCGCGTACTGGCGATGCCGTCCGCGCCCCGAAATGTCGAGCAGCCGCGAGCGGTCGACGATGCCTTCCTTCTCGGGGAGGGTCGGCGCCAGGAGCTTGGCCGAAAGCGGACGCAGGATCTGGCCCTGGAGCCCCAGCTCCCGGTCGATCTGCTGGAAGCGCTCGCGGGTCTGCGACATCGGCCGCTGGTTGAGGACCTCTCCGGTGACGAGAAAGCCGGCGCCTTCGCGGTCGAGGGCCTCGCGCGCCCACGAGAGCATCATGAGGCGGCAGTCGACGCAGGGATTCATGTTTTTCCCCCGGCCGAAGCGCGGGTTCTTGACCATGTCGATATAGTCCTGCCCCAGGTGGGACATGCGGACGGTGAAGCCGAGCGGGCCCCAGGCCTTCACCAGCGGCTCGACGTCGCGTCCGCAGGAGCCCGAGCTGACGGGATCGCAGCCGAAGTGGGTGATGAAGCGGATGCCGGTGACGGGAATGCCCTGGTCGAGGATCACCCGGGTCGCCAGCATGCTGTCGAGACCGCCGGAAAGTAGGACGACAGCTTTTCTGTTCATGTTGTGCAGGATATTGGGGGCTGGGACCGTCCTAATATATTAATCGCCGGGGGTAGGGTCAAGGTGGCCTTTTTATTGACACCTCTTCCCTGCCCCCT
>DASQOM010000196.1:0-13635 GCA_035644495.1 Planctomycetota bacterium
CCTTCGACAAGATCGCGCCGGACCTTCGCAAGTTCATGGCGGGCAGCATCTTGGTCGCGCAGAACGCCGAGTTCGACGTGGCCTTCCTGAACAACGAGTTCAGCCGGGCGGGGATGTCCAAGCTGGCGATGCCCGCCTTGGACACGATCCTGCTGGCGCGAAAGGTGAAGCCCGGACTGCCGACCTATAACCTGGACAATCTGGCTTATCACTTCAAGGTGAAGTTCAAGGAGCGGCACCGCTCCATCGGCGACTGCGAGGTCACGGGGGCGATCTTCTGGCAGTGCGTCGAGGCCCTTCGTCCCAAGACGATGGACGATCTCCTCAAGAAGGGGATGATCAAGGCGCAATAGGTGACCCTGAGTCACGTAGTGCAGGCAACTGCGCTATTTCTTCGGCGGGCTGGTCCGCATGTCGGCGACGCGCTTGATCACGATCCGCTGCGTCTCCTTCGAGAGATCCTTCCGGTCCAGGATCTGCGCGTAGATGGCGCGCGCCTTGTCGTGCAGCCCGACCTGCGTAAGCGCGCTCGCCTTGTTGTTCAGGTAGAAGCTGGCATTGGACGGGTCGGTCTCGATGGCGAAGTCGAAGTGGCGCAGGGCTTCCTCGGGCTTGTTGACCTTCATCAGCGACATCGCGTAGTTGCAGTGGGCCACCCCCAGGTTGCGGCGGCCCTTTTCGATGGCAACTCCATACTCTTTGACCGATTCATCGAGTTTGCCGTTGGATTCGAGGGCCTGGGCGAGAGCGAAGCGCTGGTTGACGTTGAGCGGATCCCGCTCGACCAGCGTTTTCAGTTCCTTGACGCGGGCGTCGTTGCTGCCCACCTTGATCCGGGTCGTCGTCATGCCCTTGCCCTCCTAGTAGGGATGATGATACTCCTCCCCGCCATGTCGCTGCAACAATTCGCTCCCCCTCTCCGCCGCCAAAGCGTATAGGTGAATCGATGGAAGACGCGCGTCCCCCGCTTCCCTGGGAGGTCAGGGCCGCCATGGCCGTCCTCGGTCTCCTCTGCCTCGAGATGTTGCGGGAGCTGGCCCTCTACGTCCTGAACAGTCCGACGGACGTCTTCAACTTCACCGAAGCCGGCCCCTTCGCGCCGAAGTACCACGGCAACTCCGAGTACCGGATCAGCGACAGCGGGAGCGGCGTGGGCGCCCTCTTCTTCCTGTTCATCTACGTCGGCCTGATGATCGGCCTGTGGCGGCGCAGCCCTCTCGCCCTGCTCATGGGCCTGATCCTGCTCGGGGGCGCCGGAGTGGTGAACCTGCTCTTCCTGTGGCCGGCGTTCCTGAACCTCCTGAAAGGCACCGACCCCTCGATGGTGACCAACGCGGTCCCCGTGCCCCAGCGGAACGCGTGGACCTACGCCAAGATCGCCCTGCAACTGTCCGTGCCGGCCCTGCTGGGGCTGGCCTGGCTGCGCGGGCGCCTGCGCTGGGACTAACCCGCGAGGAACGGGTTCTCGGCGCGCTCCTCCCCGATCGTCGTCTGCGGGCCGTGCCCCGGGAAGACGTCCGTCTCCGGGTCGAGGGTGAAGAGGCGCTTCCGGATCGACTCCAGTTCCTGCGCGGCATTGCCCCCCGGCAGGTCCGTCCGGCCGATGCTCCGGTTGAACAAGGTGTCGCCGGAGATCAGCAGCCCTTCCGCGTGAAAGCAGCAGCTGCCCTGCGTATGGCCCGGCGTATGGATCACTTTCACCGCGTGCTTCCCGAACTCGATCTGCTCCCCGTCCTTCAGGAAGCGCTTCACCGGCAGCGGGTCGTCGACGGGCCGGGGCATGCCGAACATCCGGTACTGGCCGGCGAGGGAGTCGTAGTACTCCTTGTCGGATTTGTGGATCAGGATCTCCGCGCCCGTCGCCTCCGCGACCTTGCGCGTCCCCGTCATATGATCGAAGTGGCAGTGCGTGTGCAGCAGCGCGAGGACCTTATAGCCCTTCACCCGCCGCAGGATCTCGTCGGCATCGTCGCCCGGGTCGATGATCACGGCCTCCTTCGAGGCCTCGTCCACGAGGATGTGGCAGTTGCACTGCAGCGGACCGACGGCGACCGCCTGGTGGATCATGGCCGGCCCTCCCGACGTCGGGCCGGAAATCCCAAGTCCCCGACCCCAAATCCCAATCCGGAACTTGGACTTGATTGCGCCATCTGGAGTGTCATGGAGGGACCGCCCTGCTTCCTCCCGACCAACCCTCGCCGCCGCCGTTGGGGTTTGGGATTTTGGATCGGGGATCTTCGCCCCCTACCCCTTGGTGGGCGATTCCTCGAGCTGGTCGATGCGGGTCGACACCTTCATCGAGCAGAACTTCGGGCCGCACATCGAGCAGAACTCGGCGCTCTTGAAATAGTCTGCCGGCAGGTCCTCGTCGTGGTACTTGCGCGCGGTCTCGGGGTCGAGCGAGAGCGCGAACTGCTTGTTCCAGTCGAACGCGAAGCGCGCCTTCGACAGCTCGTCGTCGCGCTTGCGGGCGCCGACGCGGTGCCTCGCGATGTCCGCCGCGTGCGCCGCGATCTTGTAGGCGATCACGCCCTGCTTGACGTCCTCTTCCTTCGGCAGGCCCAGGTGCTCCTTCGGCGTCACGTAGCAGAGCATCGACGAGCCGAACTGGCCGATCACCGCGGCGCCGATCGCGCTCGTAATATGGTCGTAACCGGGCGCGATGTCCGTCACCAGCGGGCCCAGCGTGTAGAACGGCGCGCCATGGCACTCCTGCTGCTCCTTGATCGCCTGGAACGGGACCTGGTCCAGCGGGATATGGCCCGGGCCCTCGACCATGACCTGGACGTCGTGCCTCCACGCGCGCAGGGTCAGGTCGCCCAGCGTCTTCAGCTCGCTGAATTGCGCGGCATCCGACGCGTCGTGCTGGCAGCCCGGCCGCAGGCTGTCGCCCAGCGAGAAGCTCACGTCGTACTGCTTGAGGATCTCGCAGATCTCGTCGTAGTGGGTATAGAGGGGGTTCTGCGTGCGGTGACGGACCATCCATTCGGCGATCAGCGAACCGCCGCGCGAAACGATCTTCGTGATCCGGTCCTTCACCATCGGCAGGTACTCGAGGAGGATCCCCGCGTGGATCGTCATGTAGTCCACGCCTTGCTTCGCCTGGCGCTCGATCATGTCCAGCATGTCCTGCCAGGTGAGGTCGGCGACCTCCTTCACGTGCTGGATCATCTGGTAGATCGGGACGGTGCCGATGGGCACCGTCGACTGCGCGATGATCGCCTGGCGGATCTCGTCGATGTTGCCGCCGGTCGACAGATCCATCACGGTGTCCGAGCCGTAGTGGACGGCGGTATGCAGCTTCTTCAGCTCCGAGTCGACGTCGGACGTCACCGCGGAGTTGCCGATGTTGGCGTTGATCTTGCAGGTGAGGCCGATGCCGATGCCCATCGGATCGAGCTTCGCCTTCAGGTGGACGACGTTCGCGGGGATGATCGCCCGGCCTTCGGCCACCTCGCGGCGGACGAACTCGGCCTCGAGGCCCTCGCGCTCGGCGACCCGGCGCATCTCGGGCGTGGTCTCGCCCTCCCGGGCGCGGTGCATCTGGGTGACGTTGGTTGCCATGAAGCTCCCCCGGGAATGGCGCCGCCTAGACGGCGACGACCTGTTTGATTTCCGGAATCGACGTCTTCAGCTCGTTCTCGATTCCCATCTGCAGCGTCATCGCGCTCGACGGGCAGCCCTGGCACGAGCCCTGGAAGCGGATATGCACGATCCCGTCTTCCTCGTTCACGTCCACCAGCTCGACGTGGCCGCCGTCGAGCTGGACATACGGCCGGATGCGGTCGAGGACCTCGTCGACGCGACGATACAGATCCGAGATCGGCGAGAACGCCGGCTTGGAATCCACGGCCTTCTTTTCGTCGCCCATGGCCCTCTCCTCCCGACTTCCGACTACGTGTTGAACGAGCTCCCGCAGCCGCACGAGCTCTTCACGTTCGGGTTCTTGATCTGGAAGCCCGAGCCCATGAGGCCCTCGCTGTATTCCAGGATCGACCCGCTGACGTAGAGGATGCTCTTGGGATCGACGAGCACCCGCGCGCCCTTGTTCGCGAAGACCTTGTCGTCGTCGCGGACGGTGTCGAAGTCCATGAAATAGGTCATGCCCGAGCAGCCGCCGCCCTGCACGCCGAGGCGCAGGCCGTAGACCGCCGGATCCTTCTTTTCAGCGACCATCAGTTCGCAGAGCTTTTCCGCGGCCTTGTCCGTCACCACGATCTGGCCCGAAAAGCGGGAGGGCGCCTGGACCGCCGTGGCCGTGGGCTGCGCCTGCGCGCCGCCGTGGCTGTGTCCGTGCCCGCCGTGCTCGTGACCGTGACCGTTGCCCTGGGATTCGTGACCGTGTCCGCCGTTGTTCTCGCCACAGCAGCCCATGAATGACCTCCTTCAAGTCCTCAGTATCTTACCTATTTTCCCCGTGCCGCGCCACACTGGTGAGCGGCGAAATCTCGCGAAGCCGCCGGACCTCCCGCTGGAGCAGCGTCAAGGCCCGGTCAATGTCGTCCGAAGTGTTGAAGCGCCCGATGCCGAAGCGGATCGACGACCGCGCCAGCGGCTCGTTCAGCCCCAGCGCGTGCAGCACGTGCGACGGCTCCAGCCGGGCGCTCGCGCAGGCGCTGCCCGAGGAGACGGCGATGTCGGCCATCCCCAGGATCAGGCTCTCGCCCTCGACGTATTCGAAGCTGACGTTCAGGTTGCCCGGGAGCCGGCGCTCCAGGCTGCCGTTGAGGCGGACGTGGTCGAACGCTTCAAAGATCGCCTTGCGCAGCCGCTCGCGGAGCGCCAGGACGCGGTTCGACTCCTCGACCATGTCACGCCGGGCGATGTCGCAGGCTTCCCCGAAGCCGACGATGAGCGGGACCGGCAGCGTTCCGGAGCGCAGGCCCCCCTCGTGCCCGCCGCCGTCGATCAGCGGGGTCAGGCGGACGCGCGGATTCCGCTTCCGGACATAGAGGGCGCCGACGCCCTTTGGACCGTAAAGCTTGTGGGCGGACATCGACAGCAGATCGATCCCCATCTCGCGGACGTCGACCGGGATCTTGCCGCAGGCCTGGGCCGCGTCGGTATGGAAGATCACGCCCTCGTCGTGACAGAGTTTCCCGATCTCCGCGATGGGCTGGATCACGCCGATTTCGTTATTGGCCGTCATCACCGAAACCAGGATCGTCCCGGATGTGATGGCCGCTTGGAGTGCGGCGAGGTCGATCAAGCCGTCGGGATGGATGGGCAGGACCGTGAGGCGGATCTTGCCGGCTTTCTCGAGACCGCGGCAGACATCGAGGACCGCCGGGTGCTCGGTCGCCGCCGTGACGACGTGGTTGCCTTTGGTTTTGTAGAAGTCGACGACTCCCTTGAGGGCGAGGTTGTTGCTCTCGGTGGCGCCGCTGGTGAAGACGATCTCGGCCGGATCCGCATGAATCAGGGCGGCGATCTGGCCGCGGGCCTTCTCGACGGCTTCGGCGGCGACCTTGCCAAACGCGTGGCTCTTGCTCGCCGCATTCCCGAAGTGGGTGGTGAAATAGGGCAGCATCGCGTCGACGACCCGCGGGTCGCAAGGCGTCGTGGAATGATGATCCAAGTAGATGCGGCCCATGACGTTACCTGAACGTCGGCCTCGAAGGAGCTATTCCCCAGATCACCGTCGCCCCACGAGGACCACTTATGGGTCGAAACCCATTCTTCTCAGCTTGAACGTCCACCAGGCTTCGGATTCCGGGATCCGCGTCGACGGCGTCGGCTCCTGCCGCTTTTTCGAGCCCTGTGGTGGTTCTTTGTTCTCCGTCCTCCCGGTGTTAGAGTAACCCGTATGGCCCAGGTGATTGCCGCTATTCCCGACGTGTTCTTCCGCGCGAAAGTCCTCGAGACCGCCAGGACCCTCGGCGTGCCGGTCGAGGTGGCCCGCGACGCCGACGAGCTGCTCCAGCAGATCCGGGTCGAGAAACCGCGCCTGATCCTGATGGACCTCCAGGCGAAAGCCCTGCAGCCGCTCGATACCCTGATCGCCCTCGAGGGCATCCCGGTCGTCGGCTACCTCGCGCATGAGGAAATCGAGCTCCGCGTCCAGGCCCTCGCCGCCGGCTGCGGCGAGGTGCTCACCAAGGGCCAGTTTTCCGCGTCCCTGCCGACCCTCCTCCACCGTGCCCTATAAGAGCCCGTTCGAGCCTGCCCTCCTCCGCCGCGGCGCCGTCATGGGCGCCCTGGGGGACATCGCCGTCGCCCTCCATTATGGCGACGCCGCCAAGGAAGCCGCCGCCCTCCGGATGGGCGCGGGCCTCGTCGACCTTTCCTGGCGCGGCGTTTTGGAGATGACGGGACGCGACCGCGCGCGCTTCCTCCACGGAATGTGCACCAACGACATCAAGAAGCTGCAGCCGGGCCAGGGCTGCATGGCCGCGATCGTCAACCGCCAGGGCAAGATGGTCGCCGAGTTGATCGCGCATGCTGCCGAGAACGCCCTGCTTCTCGAGATGGACCGCTCGAACCTGATCCCGACCATCGATCATCTCAACAAGTTCATCGTCGCCGACGACGTCGCCATGAAAGTCTCCGACGCGGCCGTGCTCGGATTAGGGGGCCCGCGCGCACAGTCGTTGCTGGCCATCCGCGACCTGCCCGATTTCCACTTCATGATGCGCGACGGCGTCGTCGTCGGCCGCAACCGCACGCTGGGCGTCGAAGGCTATCACCTGCTGGTGCCCGCGGCAAAGGCCGGCGAGGCCGACGCCCTTCTCGGCCACGGCGTCGCGCCGGCGGGCTTCGAGGCGCACGAAGTGCTGCGCATCGAGAACGGCTTTCCACGCTGGGGGGCGGACATGGACGCGTCGCTGCTGCCGATGGAGGCCGGGCTGGAGCCGATCGCGATCAGCTACACCAAGGGCTGCTACATCGGTCAGGAAGTGATCCAACGCGTGAAAACCTACAGCGAGCCGCCGAAGACCCTCGTTCAGTTCGAGGTCCCCGACGCCGCCGCGGGCGACAAGGTCCTGCATGGGACGGAGGAGGTCGGCGCCGTCACCAGCGCAGCTCCCTCTGTCGCCCTGGGCTTCGTGCGCAAGGAGTATAAGGCGCCGGGAACTGAAGTGACGGTGTCCGGCAAACCCGCCCGCGTCCGCGCCCTGCCCTGGCAATCGCGCCTCGGATAATTTTTCCGCGAACCCTATCCGGATCCTCCTGTTTAAGAACCGTATGACCCATTTCCTCCTCCCCCGTCCTGGCCGTGCGTCGCGAGACGCCCTTCAATTCCCCGGGGAGGTTCGAGCGTGATTTAGCGTGAATCATCGGAACCGGAAGCCCCGGGGTTCTCCAACCTCGGGGCTTTTTTCATGGTTCCGGACATCGAACGGGAGTGGATCGCGGAAGAGAACCGGTCGACTCCGCAATGCATCCCGCGCCTTCTGCTCGCGCTGTTCGTCCTCCTGGCGATCGCCGTAATTCTCTATCTCTCCCTTGGATAGAGAGGGCATCCCGGCTATTCTTCGAAGATGGCTCGGGATGACGCCTCGTGGATCCAGATCATTCTCTGGCCGCTCATCATCCTCGGCTTCTACCTGAGGAACCTGCAACTCCGCAATTACCAGAAAGCCATCGACCGCGGAGACGGGCTGCCCGACATCGCGACCGCCGTCGACGGCGAAGTCGCCCGGGACCCCTCCTTCGACGCCCCGTTCGTCCGGTTCACCGTGGACGGCGTCCGCTGCTATCTGCACCGGCGGATGTTGAACCGGACGACGAGGTCGTCGATCACGACCCTGGAAGTGCGCGCCGGATTCCGGGGATTCCTGCAGGCCACGTCCGAGGGGTCGATCCGATATCCCGCCAGTTCCTCCCGCTTCCATCCTCTTCCGGCACTCGAGGGATTTCGCATCGTGACCACGGACCTGGAGTGGTCCGGCGAGGTTCTTCGAGCCGGTCTGCGGAAGATCCTCGAAGCGCTGCACCGGGTTTCCGGAGGAGCGGGTCGACTTCAGATCAGCGGCGACCACGTCACCGTGGAGACGGAGTCGCGGCTCTCCCACGAAGGCATCCTCGGCCTGAGCGCTCTGGCGCGGCGCCTGATCACCCTGGCGAAGGCCAGCGCCTCCTCACCGGGGATCGATTTCCAGGGGGACGTGGCCGTCTCCCTCGCCGGACGCTGTCCGGTCTGCTGTCAGACCCTCGCGCCGTCGCCGCTCCGCTGCGCGAATTGCGCGGCGCCGCACCATGCGGACTGCTGGGAGTATTGGGGGCGCTGCGCGATCTTCGGCTGCAGCGGCCGCCGCGCCGCCTGATCGGACGACCGCCTCATCCGCCGGACTTCGCGAGTTCCTTGATCATCACCATCTCGCCCCGGTCGAGATAGATGCCGCCGCAGCCCCCGCAGCTTTCGACGAGGAGGTTGGACCGTCCGCCGTAGGGACGTTCCAGCAGGGGGGCGGCGCAGCGGGGACATTGGAAGGACGTCGCCGTCCCCGGCCGGGACTCGGGCAGATCCACCGGCTTGCCCGTGATCGCGGCAAGTTCCGAGCGATCGAGCCAGATCCCGGAGCACCCCGTGCAGAGGTCGACTTCGACACCCGCATGCCTGCCGCGGAGCATGGCCTCTTTGCACTTGGGACACTGGATCCAGAAGCCTCCCTTCGAGGGATGACTACTTGACGTACTTGCGGGCGCCGGAGCCCGGCGCGGCGGTGGCGGGCGTGCGCACGTAGTGGCGCTCCAGCTGGCTGGCGCGCAGCGCACGGCTGATATCCATCGACTCCAGCCGCGTCTTCAAGCCCGCGAACCAGGGCTCGAATTTCGCCAGCCCCGGCGGCCGGATCAGGATCTTCCCGTCCGGCATCAGCATCTCCAGGCCGTCGAGGGAGCCGATCAGCGGCACGACCACCCAGTCGCGGTTGAGCAGCAAGCCGTCCGTCAGCTCGTAGACCTTGTGGACCTGCGCTTCGGTCAGAACGGAATCCATGGGGACCGATGATAGCGGCGGGCTTCCGACGACTTCAAGGATTTCCGCCGACCGAGATCCGAAGCAGACGCTCCACCGCAAGATGCACCCGCGCCGCGCTGCGGATCGACGGGGCGGGATTGAGATCGGTGCGGCTGGCTCCCGAACCGGGCGCGTAGACGTTCGCGTCCCCCGGATCCCCGAAACTGGCCCCGCTGTCGCTGACGAGCAGCGTCACCGAAACCAGTTCCAGCAGCGCTTTCTTCATCTCCGGTTTTCGGACGAAGTCCGCGGCCGCCTCCGCGTTGGGAGAATGGAGGGCGAAGCGGGCGTCGAGCTCCGCGTCGCCGATTGGATGGGGCCCCGGATAAACGACCGTCATCGACCGCTTCACCGGGCCCACCAGGTTCATCAGCGCCTGCCTGGCGCCGATCAGGCTTTTGTCGATGAGCTGCAGGGTCACCCTGGGGGGCTTCGATGCCGCCAGTTCCCAGCCCTGGGCGGTGATGCGCTTCCCGCCCTCGCTGTACACCTCGTAGTGGTAGCTGAACTTGCCGTCCGGAGTGATCTTCTCGCGGCCGGCCGGCTTCCCCACCGTGAGGCCGCTGGCGTACTCGTAACCGACCTTCTGGAGGAACTCGGCCCGGGCGGCGTCGACCTCCCCCTTCATCCCCGCGACTTTCCGGATGAAGAGGAGCAGCGCCCCGACGAGGACCAGCACGACGACGCCGGCGAGGATCCATCCCATACGAGTCCTCAACGATGGCAAGGGTCCCATAGTATCCCCTTGACCGTCTTTGCGCGCTTTGATATCCTTATATCGTACCAAGTTGGTACTCTTTAACGGGGCGCTCGGATGATCCGGATGACGCGGCTGACCGATTACGGGATCATGCTGCTCACGCTCTTCGCGCGGGACGACAAGCATCCCATGAAGAGCGCGCGGGACCTGTCGGTGGAGGCCAAACTGCCCCTGCCGACCGTCAGCAAGATCCTGAAGCTGCTCGCCAAGCACGGCCTGCTGGAGACCCACCGGGGCGTGCGCGGCGGTTTCACGCTCAGCCGCAAGCCGGAGCAGATCACGATGGCCAGCGTCATCAACGCCCTGGAGGGCCCGATCGGCGTCACCGACTGCTGCGCGCCCGCCAGCGACTGCGGCATCGAGAACTCCTGCATCGTGAAGAGCAACTGGATGAAGATCAACCGGGTCGTCTTCGGCGCGCTGGACCGCGTCACCCTCGCCGAGATGACGCACCCGATCCGCCTCGAGGCGGCCGCCGTCCAGTGGCGGGGCGGCCCGGGGCTGGCGACCGTTCAGAAGGGATAGGAATCGATGGCCGACAAAGACGATACGCTCGAGAAACTCGCCGGACAGGAATACCAGTACGGCTTCGTCACCTCCATCGAGGAGGAGCGGGTCCCCAAAGGCCTCAACGAAGAGATCATCCGACTCATCTCCTCGAAGAAGAATGAGCCCCGCTGGCTCCTGGACTGGCGCCTCAAGGCCTACAAGCACTGGCTCACCATGAAGGAGCCGACCTGGGCCAACGTCAAGTACCCGAAGATCGACTACCAGGACTCCTACTACTACTCGGCTCCCAAGCTGAAGAAGAAGCCGAAGAGCCTGGACGAGATCGATCCCGAGCTGCTGGAGACCTACAAGAAGCTGGGCATCCCGCTCAAGGAGCAGGAGATCCTCCTCGGCGTCGAGGGGGCCGATCCCGCCGCGGGCGCCCCGCCCAACGTCGCCGTCGACGCCGTCTTCGACAGCGTCTCCGTCGCGACCACCTACAAGGCGAAGCTCCGCGAGAAAGGCATCCTCTTCTGCTCGTTCTCCGACGCGGTCCAGGAGCACCCGGAGCTGGTCCGGAAGTACCTGGGCGCGGTGGTGCCGTACACCGACAACTTCTTCGCGACGCTGAACAGCGCTGTCTTCACCGACGGCTCCTTCTGCTTCATTCCTCGCGGCGTGAAATGCCCGATGGAGCTGTCGACCTACTTCCGCATCAACGCGAAGGAGACCGGCCAGTTCGAGCGGACGCTGATCGTCGCCGAGGAAGGCGCGAGCGTCAGCTACCTCGAGGGCTGCACGGCGCCGATGCGCGACGAAAACCAGCTGCACGCGGCGGTCGTCGAGCTGGTCGCGCTCGACAACGCCACGATCAAGTACTCGACCGTGCAGAACTGGTATCCGGGCGACAAGAACGGCAAGGGCGGCATCTACAACTTCGTCACGAAGCGCGGTCATTGCAAGGGCGCGAACTCGCGCATCACGTGGACCCAGGTCGAGACGGGCTCGGCGATCACGTGGAAGTACCCGAGCTGCATCCTCCAGGGCGACAACTCGATCGGCGAGTTCTACTCGGTCGCGGTCGCGAACCACTACCAGCAGGCGGACACGGGCACGAAGATGATCCACCTCGGGAAGAACACGCGGTCGACGATCATCTCGAAGGGCATCTCCGCGGGCCACGGCCAGAACACCTACCGCGGCGCGGTGAAGATCCTCCAGCGCGCCGAGGGGGCGCGGAACTACTCGCAGTGCGACTCGCTGCTGCTCGGAGACCAGTGCGGCGCCCACACGTTCCCCTACCTCGACGTCCAGAATCCGACGGCGCAGGTGGAGCACGAGGCGTCGACGTCGAAGATCGGCGAGGACCAGCTCTTCTACTGCAAGCAGCGCGGCCTCTCGACGGAAGACGCGGTCAACATGATCGTCAACGGCTTCTGCAAGCAGGTCTTCAAGGAACTCCCGATGGAGTTCGCGGTCGAGGCGCAGAAGCTCATGAATGTCTCTCTCGAGGGCAGCGTAGGCTAACCATGCTCGAAATCAAGAACCTCCACGCGACGGCGGGCGACAAGCCCGTCCTGAAGGGCCTGACCCTGACCGTCTCCGCCGGCGAAGTCGCCGCCATCATGGGACCGAACGGGTCCGGCAAGTCCACGCTGGCCCACGTCCTGTCGGGTCGCGAGGGCTTCAAGGTGACCGAAGGCAGCGTGCTCTACAAGGGCAAGGACCTGCTGGCGCTGTCCCCCGAGGACCGCGCCCGCGAAGGCGTCTTTCTCGCCTTCCAGTATCCGGTCGAGATCCCGGGCGTCGGCAACACCTACTTCCTCAAGAACGCCCTGAACGCGATCCGGAAGCACCGGGGCCAGCAGGAGCTCGACGCCCACGAGTTCCTCAAGCTCATCAAGGAGAAGGCCAAGCTCGTCCAGATGCAGGACAACCTCCTGAGCCGTCCCGTCAACGAGGGCTTCTCGGGCGGCGAGAAGAAGCGCAACGAGATCCTCCAAATGGCCGTGCTCGAGCCGGCCCTCGCGATCCTCGACGAGACCGATTCCGGCCTCGACATCGACGCGCTCCGCACGGTCTCCGACGGCGTGAACAGCCTGCGCTCCAAGGAGCGGGCGATGATCGTCATCACGCACTATCAGAGACTGCTCGGCTACATCGTGCCCGACCAGGTCCACGTCCTCCTCGGCGGGAAGATCGTGAAGTCGGGCGGCAAGGAGCTGGCCCTCGAGCTCGAGAAGAAAGGCTACGCCGGATTCGAGGCCGCCTGATGGACACCGTGACCGACATCCAGGAGCACTATCGCTCCGACTTCCAGCGCGTCGGCAAGGCGCTGCCGGGCTTCGCGGACCTGCGCCGCAAGGCCTTCGAGCGCTTCGCCGCCCTGGGCTTCCCCACCGGCCGCGAGGAGGCCTGGCGCTTCACCGACGTGACCCCGATCGCCGAGATCCCGTTCAAGCCCGCGTCCGGCACGGCCAACCCGAACCAGTTCGCGGGCCTGGCGGCGGGCGCCCTCAAGGCGCTCCAGATCACCTTCGTCGACGGCCGCTACGCGCCCTCGTTCTCGACGCTCGACCTGCCCGAAGGCGTCGGCGTCACGAGCATCGGCGAGATCCTGAAGACCGAGCCCGACGTGCTGGCGCCGCTGGTCCAGGTGCCGGACGACCCCTTCGCGGCGCTCAATGCCGCGTTCTTCCGGGACGGCGCCGCGATCCGCATCGCCGACGGCGTCCAGCTCGCCCGTCCGATCCACGTCCTGTGGCTGTCCTCGCTGCACGGCGACCCGTATGTCATGCACCCGCGGACGGTCCTTTCGCTCGGCGAGGGGGCGCGCGCGTCCGTGGTGACCAGCTACCTGGGCCCCTCGGGCGGGACCTACCTCATGAACGCGGTGACGACGGCGCTCCTGGCCCCCGGCTCGGCGCTCGACCTCACCAAGGTCCAGCGCGAGAGCCAGCAGGCCTTCCACGTGGAGCGCCTCGACGTCCGCGCGGACCGCGGCTCGAACTTCACCCATCACTCGATCTCGCTGGGCGCGCGCATCGCGCGGAACGACCTCTCGGTGACGCTCGAGGGCGAGGGCAGCGAGTGCTCCCTCTTCGGCCTCTACGAGGTGGCGGGCTCGCAGCACGTCGACCATCACACGTTCATCGACCACGCGCGGCCGAACTGCAGCAGCCGCGAGCTTTACAAGGGCGTGCTCGACGGCCGCGCCCGCGCGGTGTTCGACGGCAAGATCATGGTCCGCCCCGGCGCCCAGAAAACGAGCGCGATGCAGACCAACAAGAACCTGCTCCTCTCGAAGGAGGCGCTCGTCCACACGAAGCCCCAGCTTGAGATCTTCGCGAACGACGTGAAGTGCAAGCACGGCGCCACGATCGGGCAGCTCGACGAAGACGTCCTCTTCTACCTGCGCTCGCGC
>DASQOM010000197.1:0-35045 GCA_035644495.1 Planctomycetota bacterium
CTGCGGTCCCGGCTGGGCCGCATCATCGTGGGCCGCACGACGTCGGGCAGCCCCGTGACGGCGGAGGACCTGAAGGCCGCGGGCGCGATGGCCGTGCTCCTGCGGGACGCGTTCAAGCCCAACCTCCTGCAGACGATCGAGAACACGCCGGCCTTCATCCATGCCGGCCCGTTCGGAAACATTGCTCACGGCAACAGCTCGGTGGTCGCCGACCTGATCGCCTCGCGCTGTGCGGACATCGTGGTCACGGAGAGCGGCTTCGGCGCCGACCTGGGCTTCGAGAAGTTCATGGACATCAAGTGCCGCGCGAGCGGGCTGTCGCCCTCGGCAGCCATGGTCGTGGCCACCGTGCGGGCGTGCAAGCTGCACGGCGGGGACTATGACGTCAGGCCCGGCCGGCCTCTTCCGAAGGAGCTGCTCCGGGAGAACGTCGAGGCGGTGGAGAAGGGGACCGCGAACCTCGCCCATATGGTCGGCATCGTCCGGCGCGCGGGCGTCCCCGCGGTGGTCGCGATCAACCGGTTTCCGGACGACACCGACCTCGAACTCGAAGCGGTCCGACGGGCGGCCGCGAGGTCGGGCGCGGCGGGCGTGGAGCTGATCGAGGCCTACGCGCGGGGCGGGGAGGGGGCGGTCGATATTGCGCGGGCGGTGGCGGCGGCCTGCGAGTCGGCGTCGACGCCGAAGCCGTTCTACGATGCCGCAAAGCCGATCCGCGAGAAGATCGAGACGCTGGCGCGGGACGTGTACGGGGCGGACGGCGTCGACTACGCTCCCCGCGCGCAGGAAGAGATCGACCGCTACACCGGCTGGGGCCTGGGCGGACTGCCGGTCTGCGTGGCGAAGACGCCGCTCTCGATCTCGCACGACCCGAAGCGCCGGGGCGTTCCCAAGGGCTTCCGCGTCCCGATCCAGCAGGTGAGGGCGTCGGCCGGAGCGGGGTTCCTGTATCCCCTCCTGGGCGATATCATGACCATGCCCGGGCTCCCGTCGGAGCCCGCGTCGGAGCATATGGACATCGACGACCACGGAAACCTGATCGGACTCAACGAATGACCGCTCAACTCGTGACCGCGAAGGACGCCCAGCCCGTCCGCGATGCCGCCCTGAAAGAGCTGAAGCAGCTTGCGACGCCGCCGAAGGTGGTGGCCGTCCACAATCCCGAGAGTCCCGCGGCGCGGTACTATATGCGCGCACAGAAGAAGACCTGCGGGGAGGCCGGAGTCCCGTATGAAGTCCGCACCCTGGAGCCCGGGTGGGATCTTGCGAAGATCACGGCGCTGATCCAGGACCTGAACCGCGATCCCTCGGTGATCGGCATCACCGTCCACACGCCGCTTCCCGCCGGCGTCGACCAGGACGCGGTCATGAGCGCGATCCTGCCGTCGAAGGACATCGAAGGCATCCACCCGGAGAACTTCGGCCGCCTCGCGTTCGGGGTCCACTGGCCGGCGCCCTGCGCGGCGAGCGCGGCCGTGGAGCTGGCGCGGATCGCCAGGCCGAGCTTCAAGGGGCTCGACGCGGTCGTCGTCGGCCGCAGCGCGCTCGTCGGAAAAGCCATCGCCCTGATCCTCCTGCAGTCGAAGTCCGAGGCGCCGACGCCGATGCTCTGCCATACGGCGACCACGGACCTCGGCGCCCACACGCGCCGGGCGGACCTCCTCTTCGCCGCCGCGGGGCGGGCGGGCCTGATCCGGGGCGACATGATCAAGCCCGGGGCGGTCGTGATCGACGTGGGCATCAACGAGACGAAAGACGGCAAGCTGGTGGGCGACGTGGTCTTCGACGAGGCCAAAGAGGTCGCGGGCGCCATCACCCCGGTGCCGGGCGGAGTGGGGCCGGTCTGCCACTCGATCCTGCTGCGCAACATCGCCGCCTGCGCACGGAAGGCGGCGACCTAGCGGCCGAGGGCCTTGTTGATCGCGGCGACCGTCTTCTCCGTCCGGTACGCGACGATCTTCCGGCCCCACTCGATCGTTTTCTCCGCCGGGGCGAGCTCCACGCCGTTGATGCGGAACCTGCCCGCGGCGAGGCGTTCCTTCATCCGCACCATCTCGGGGTCGACCGTCATCATCTGGGCTTCCATCATGAAGCTGTCGTGGAGACCCTCATCGGTCTCCTTCAATCCCTGCTTTGCGAGCCAGCCCGCGACGTCGTCGTCCTCGTCGTAGTAGTCGCGGATGTAGTGCACGGTCGTCTTCCCCCCGGCCCACTTTTTCGAAAGGGCCGCCGCGACCGCCTCCAGCCCGTCCTGGTCGAGGCCGTGGTCGCCGATCAGGATCAGGTGCTGGAATCCGTGGACGCGGAGGCTCGAGCAGACGTCGGCGACCAGGCGCCGGAACGTCTCCTCGGTGACGCCGATCGTCCCGGGGTACTTCATATGGTCCGTGGGCGGATCGTAGTCTCCCTCCGGGACGAAGCCGATGATGGGCGCGATGAGGGTGTTGCCCAGGCGGCGGGCGATGGCCCGGGTGGTCGCCCGGAGGACGACATTGTGCTTGCCGGTGACGACATAGGGCCCGTTCTGCTCGATGCCACCCGCGGCGACGAGGACGGTGTCCTTGCCGGCCTGGAGGGCATCGCGCACCTCCATCCAGGTCATCTCCTCGATAAAGAGGGTGTCGACGGCAGCGATGGGCCGGGCGCCCTGGGGGTCGGGGTTGACAGGGTCGGGCTTGTCCTGGCCGAAGGCGGCGGCCAGGCCGAGCAACAGGACGATGCTGCGCATGGGGAACCTCCTCCACCCAGAGTACCCCCGTTCCGGCGTTCTTGAGGTAAACTTGTCGGGAGAAAAAGACAAGAGCCAGACATGTCCGGCAGACCTCAGAACCGTCAGCAATATGCCGTCGCCTGCGGCTGCGGCGCCAGCTTCTCCTTGGATGCCCGGGAGTTCGGCAAGCCCCGTCCCTGCCGCAGCTGCGGAGCGACCGTCACCGTCGCCTGGGGCCGCGACCCGAACACCCGCAAGACCGTCCCGGTCGCGATGACCCAGAAGAAGGCGGCGCCCAAGGCGCCGTCCGGCCCGTCGACTCCGTCCGGCGCGACCGCGCTGCTGCAGGACACCCTCAAGGCCTTCTGCAGCTGCGGCAACAGCAAGCGCGTGCCCGAGTCGCAGAGAAACAGCCCGCCACGATGCGCCCAGTGCGGGAAAATCATGCGGATCGAGGACGCTCCGCTGGACAGGCCCAAGGGAAAAATCGAGAAGTTCGAGCGGGCCAAGCCGTCGGCGCCCCTGCTGCCGCTGCACCTGCGCGCGCCGCTCCGGGCGCGCATCAAGAAGGGCGCGCAGTTTTTTGACTGCGTCTGCGGCGAGCGCGTGCTCCTCCGGTCCGGCATCGAGGGAAAGCCGGTCCAGTGCCTGGCCTGCGACCGCTTCCACATCCTCGACCTCGAAGCCGCCGCGCCGCCGCCCGGTCCCGCGGCGGACCCGGGCGCGAAGCCCCGCGGCGCGCTGCCGGCGCCGTCGCGCCCGCTCCTCATGGGCGAGTTCCTCTGCCGCTGCGGCGAAATACAGCCGCCCCGCACCTCGCGCACCGGGAAGAAGTTCGAATGCAAGAAGTGCGGCCGCAAGGGCAACGTCGACATCGACAAGGGCGCCGACGGCAACGTCACGATGAAGCCGAGCTTCACTTACGAGCCGCCCGCGGGCGGGCGCTCCGCGACCGCTCCGGCGAAGCCCGGCGCCCCTGCTCCGGCGGCGGCGCCCGCCGGGCCCTCCTGGAACTGCGCCTGCGGCGCGGCGGTCGAAGTCCAGAAGGCGATGTCGAAAAGCGACCCGGCCTGCCCCTCCTGCGGACGGAGGATCCGGCTGGAGAAGATCCCGATCGTGGGCTCGACGCGGACCATGATCCGCCCGGTGTTCGGGGATCCGGCGGCCAAGCCGCGCAAGGACGACGGCGTCGTCTC
Source organism: Planctomycetota bacterium (assembly GCA_035644495.1). GTDB lineage: Bacteria > Planctomycetota > MHYJ01 > MHYJ01 > JACPRB01 > JACQFK01. Next base: position 3,907 of record DASQOM010000197.1, read on the forward strand.
CTTCGAGGAGCTGCCGCCGGCGTCGCTCAAGCCCGCAGCCCCGCCGTCCTATACGGAGACGGCCATCTTCGAGTCGTCGGCCGGGTCGCCCGACGACGACAATCCCCCGGCGGTCGAGTCGGACGCGCAGGTGGTGATCTGCGAATGCAGTGCGGAGATCCTGATCTCAAACCGCGACATCGGCAGCACGATCCAGTGTCCCGCCTGTGCCGACGTCATGACGGTGGAGCAGAAGCCGGATCCGCGGACGAAGCAGATGATCCTGACCGTGCGAACGCTGGGGGCGATGGACGACGCGGACTGGAAGCTCGACGACTTCCAGTGAAGAGGAACACAAAGACACCAAAGACTCGAAGAGCACAAAGCTGCCGGAGAGCCCGGGAAGAAATGTTCTGAAGGGAGTCGGGGCCCGAAGACATCCGAAGGAGCTCTCCTCTGTGTCTTGGGTGTCTTTGTGTTTCAGGGTTTCGCCTTATACCACTTCACGAACTCGCGGATCCCGTCCTCGATCGACACCTTCGGATCGTAGGCGAGTCCGCGTCGCGCATTGTCGATCGACGCGCAGGTCCGCTTCACGTCGCCGGGCTGCTCGGGCATCTGCTTGATGAGCGGCTGGTGGCCCGCCGTTTCGCCGATCAGCTCGATCAGGCGCTTCAGCGGGATGGTCCGCGATTCGCCGAGGTTGTAGATCGCGAAGGGCTCGTCGTGGTCGACCGCGCCCAGAACTCCCTGGACGATGTCGGACACATACGTATAGTCCCGCTCGGTGCTGCCGTCGCCGAACATGGGGATTTCGCGGCCTTCGATCACCGCCTTCGTGAACGCGTGGATGGCCATGTCGGGGCGCTGGCGGGGTCCGTAGGCGGTGAAGAAGCGCAGGCACGTGGCGTGGAGGCCGTGGAGCTTGGAATAGATGCGGACGTAGTGCTCGCCCATCAGCTTCGTGATTCCGTAGAACGAGATGGGCTGGAGATCCCGGTTCTCCTCGCGGAACGGGACCGGGGCGTTGCCGTAGACGGAGGAGCTGGAGGCGAAGACGAAGCGTTTCACGCCGGCCCCGCGGCACGCGTCGAGCAGGACAAGGGTGCCCGCGACGTTGACCGACTCATAGAGAGCAGGATCCTGCTGGGACGGGCGCACGCCCGCCCGGGCGGCGAGATGGATCAGGAGGTCGGGCTTCTCCTGGGCGACCAGCGGAGCGGCGTTCCGGAGATCCAGCTCATGGAGCCGGAACCCGCCCTTCGGCAGATTCGCCCGCTTGACCCGGGGATCGTAGTAGTCGTTGAAGTCGTCGATCACGGCGACGTCGTCCCCGCGCGCGATCAGGCGTTCCAGGAGATGCGAGCCGATGAACCCCGCGCCTCCGGTGAGGAGGATTTTCATCTATCGCGGCGTGAGCTTGCCCTGGAAGAGGGAGAGGAACGCGACGTAGGTGAAGCCCGTGAAGAAGAGCAGCTGGAAGGGAATGGCTCCGTACATGCCGTTGAGGAAGGAGTAGTAGATCACCCAGCCGAAGCCCAGCCCGATCGCCAGCTCGACGAACGGCAGAAACTTCTTCAGGGTCACCTTGTACTTCTTGCTCACGAAGCTGTCGCGGTTGGCCTGGAGCGCGTACTTGGGCGTCCGCACGAACTCGCCGCCGCGGGTGAAGAAGCCTTCGATCACCGCGCGCGCGTTCGACGCGCACATGCCGATGCCCATCGCCAGCAGGGCCGGCGTGTAGAAAATCGTCCGCACCACGCCGCGCCAGCCGTAGATCTCCCGCTGCGACGCGAGGTAGAACACGCAGACCGAGAGCGTCGCCAGGGCGAAGACGGCCAGGTCGAGCAGCACGCTCATCTTCATGTCCAGCTTCGGCCGGAAGTACGTGACGGGAAAGAGCATGAGCGCGAGCAGCATCGTCAGGATATAGGCGGTGTTGCCGGTCAGGTGCAGCGCGCCTTCCAGCTTCACGTGGAAGGGGATGCGCGCCTGCAGGACGTCGCCCAGCAGCTTCTTCGAGGTCTGCATCGAACCCTTGACCCAGCGGTGCTGCTGGCTCTTGAAGCCGTTCATGTCGACGGGCAGCTCCGCGGGCGTGACGACCCAGGGGAGGAAGACGAAGCGCCAGCCCTTGAGCTGGGCGCGGAAGGACAGGTCCAGGTCTTCCGTCAGCGTGTCGTGCTGCCAGCCGCCGGCGTCTGCGATCGTCGTCTTCCGCCACATCCCGGCGGTGCCGGAGAAGTTGAAGAAGCGGCCGCCGCGGTTCCGGGCCGCGTGCTCCATCATGAAGTGGCCGTCGAGGAACATCGACTGGAGCCTCGTGAGGAACGAGTATTCCTTGTTGATGTGCCCCCAGCGGGCCTGGACGCAGCCGACCTTCTCCTCGGTGAAGTAGTGGATCGTCTTCTGGAGGAAATCGGGCTGAGGGACGAAGTCGGCGTCGAAGAGGGCGACAAAATCACCCTTCGCGGTCTTCAGGCCGTGGTCGAGCGCGCCCGCCTTGTAGCCGGTGCGGTCGCTGCGGTGGATGTGCTCGATGTCGATGCCCCTGGCGCGCCACTCGTCGATCTTTTTCCGGACGACCTCGACGGTCTCGTCCGTGGAGTCGTCCAGCACCTGGATCTGCAGCTTGTCCGGGGGATATTCGATGCGGCAGGAGGCGTCGATCAGTCGCTCGGCGACGTACATCTCGTTGAAGATGGGGAGCTGCACCGTCACGACCGGCAGGATTTCAAAGGGCTTCTCCACTTTGGGATCGCGCTTGGAGTACCGGTAGTAGAGGTACACCATCAGGTAGCGGTGAAAGCCGTAAAGGCAGAGGATGCCGAGGACGACGAAATAGGCGTACATCACCACCAGACCGACGGTCTGGCCGGACCCCGGTGTCGGCAGCGCCAGAAGCGACTTCACTGATTCCCTCGCCTATCCCGATGGGATATGAAGGCGGTATTATATTCGCCCATAATGGGCGGTCAAGGGTAAAATCCTCGCCATGAAGTGCTTACGGCTGACCCACGTCAATCTCCGGGTCGAAAAGCTCCCCGAGGCGGTACATTTCTACACCGACGTCCTGGGGCTCGAGCCCGTCCCCCGCCATGATCGCGGCGGAAAAGGCGCCTGGTTCCGGCTCGGCACCACGGAAGTCCACCTGGCCGAGGATGCGACCCCGCAACCGCGCTCCAAACGGCATTTCGCGGTGGAAGTGGCGGATCTGGCGGAGGCCCGCCGCGAGGCGGAGGCCAAAGGGATCGAAATCGACCAGGAGGACGCGGGCCGCTTCTGGGTGCGGGACCCTTCGGGCAACCGGATCGAGATCGTGGAACGCCGATGAAGATCGCCGTCCAGCTCTTCGGGCCCCTCGCGGAGCAGGCCGGACGCGCCCGGATCGACGTGACCACGTCCGGCTCGACCGTGGCCGACGTCCTCGCGGCTCTGGGGCTGAAGCTCGACCCCTCGGTGCGATTTGCGGTCAATACGGACTACGCCCTGCCCGGGGCGCCGGTGCGGGAGGGCGACGTGGTCTCGCTGATTCCCCCGGTCGGAGGCGGGTTGTGTTCAAGGTCACGACCGAGCCCCTGTCGATCGACGAGGCCTACGCCGCGGTCCGGCGACCCGATTGCGGCGCGGTGGCGTTGTTCGTGGGGACGGTGCGGAATCACCACGATGGGAAGAAGGTCACCCGGATCTCCTACAGCGCCTTCAAGGAGATGGCGGAAAAGGAGTTCGCGAAGATCGCCGAGGAGGCGGCCGCGCGCTGGAAGACGGGGGCCGTCTATATCGCGCACCGAACGGGGGCCCTGGAGATCGGCGACGCGAGCGTCGTCATCGCGGTCTCGTCCGCCCACCGGGCCGAGGCGTTCGACGCCTGCCGCCACGCGATCGAGGCGCTGAAGAAGTTGGCGCCGATCTGGAAGGAAGAGTTCTACGAGACGGGGAAGGCCTGGATCAGCGGATGAAATCCCTCACCGAGCACCTCTGGTTCGAAACGCGGGAGCGCGTCGAGTTCATCAACATCACGCCGAAGGTCGAGGAGCTTGTCCGAAAGAGCGGCATCCAGGAAGGCATGGCCCTCGTCAACGCGATGCACATCACGGCGAGCGTCTTCGTCAACGACGACGAGCGCGGCCTGCACAACGACTTCAAGCGCTTTCTCGACGGGCTATGTCCCTACGAGCCCACGTCGCAGTGGCGGCACAACGACACGGGCGAGGACAACGCGGACGCGCACCTCAAGCGGCAGCTGTTCGGCCGGGAGGTCGTGGTGGCGATCACGGCGGGGAAGCTGGATTTCGGCCCGTGGGAGCAGATCTTCTACGGCGAGTTCGACGGGCGCCGGCGGAAGCGTGTTCTCGTCAAGGTGATCGGAGAATGAGCGGCTGGTCGCGCGTCGAGTTCCAGTCGGAGTACTTTGAACTCCGGTCGGACTCGGCCTGCATGAATTTCGTCCTTAATCCGGCGGATCCCGGCTATGAGCAGCGCTGGCACCAGAGCTGGAAGGAAAAGGGGGAACGCTGGCTCGCGCAGGTGAGGCCGATCCTGGAACAGCGGTTCGCGATGCTGGCAGCGCAGCCCGATCCCGAGTGGCCCCTGGTGAAGTACGATCCGAAGCTTCCCCTCTGGAGGTCCTACCTCGTTCCGGAGAGGCCGCCGCCGTGGAGAGTGTCGTTCTTGGGCCTGAGCGGGCCGGGCTCGACCGAGATCGACGTCGCGTTCTCGGCGCTACCGTCCGAATCCGCGCGAGAGCGCTTCAAGCAGGAACTCGTGAAGGATCTCGCCCTGCTCGACGAAATGAAGGGAGCCCTTTGAGATGACGCCGAAGATCCTCGCGTTCGCCGGCAGTCTGCGGACCGCGTCGCTGAACAAGAAGCTGATCCGGATCGGCGTCGACGGCGCCAGGGCCGCGGGAGCCGAAGTGACGCTCATCGAGCTGCGCGACTTCGGGATCCCCGTCTACGACGGCGACGTCGAGGCGGCCGGACTTCCGGAAGGCGTGCTCCGGCTCAAGCAGCTCTTCCTGGACCATCATGGACTGCTGATCTCGTCGCCCGAGTACAACGGGTCCATCCCCGGCGCTCTCAAGAACATGATCGACTGGGTTTCGCGCCAGGCGCCGGCAGAAGCCTCCCTGACCTCCTTCAAGGACAAGGTTGCCGGTCTCCTGAGCGCGTCGCCCGGTCCGGTGGGCGGGCTGCGTGGCCTGATCCATCTCCGGGCCAGCCTGACGCACATCAACGTTCTCTGCATCCCCCAGCAGGTCAACGTCTCGAAGGCGAACGACGCGTTCAACGCGGACGGCTCGCTGAAGGACGCGAAACAGCAGGAATCCGTCCATACCGTCGGAAGGAAGCTGGCGGAGATGATCGCCAAGCTCCGGGTCTGAAGCGGGCGCCTAGCCGCCCGCTCGATCCGGCCGCCGCGGCAGCGCCGCCTCGATGTCCGTCATCAGGGACTCGAATTTTTCCCGGAGCGACGGCAGCAGCGGTCTCGCGCTCGACTGGGAGAGCCGCGCGAGGTTGGAGACGGACCGGAACAGCGGCAGGAGCCCGTCCAGGCGCTGCCGCAGGCAGACCATGACGAGCGCGGAGGACAGCTCTCCGGCGCGGCGGCGGATGGATTCGTTCCACCGCGAATCGAGCAGCATATGGATGTCGCGGCGCAGCTCGGAGTAAGCGATGGAGATCAGCGAGACAGTGGCTCCCGAGAGATGCTGGCGCTCCCGGGGCGCGCTTCCAGACATGCCGGCCATGGGTTCCTCCTCTTGCACCCAATGCCCCAGCATGCCCAGTACCTGAGACGCACCCGCGTCCCTTCCTGCTTAAAGAAAAGGAGGAATCCGGAAAGGTTACAGCCGCGCGCCCGTGCGGAACTTCTGAGGGGGCCCGGTCAGGGGCGGCCGGTGGCCTCGCGCATCGCGGCGTGGAAGAGGCCCTGCTCGACGGCGATGTCGGGGCTGCTCTGGATCAGCGCCTGGTAGCGCCGGCCGAAGGCTTCGGTCTCCGAGGCGAGCAGCCGCTCCAGCTTCGCGCGCGCCTCGCTCAGATCGGTCTCCGCCAGCGGCGGTTCCTTCCGGTCCGCCAGCTCCTCGACCTCGACGATCGCGCTCGTCATCGGCTGCAGCCACGCGAAGGCCGGATCGTTCGCCACGATCGTGAAGAGCGCATAGGGGTTCGTGATCCGTCCGTGCGTCTTCTCGAACTCGCGCTGGGTCTCGTCGATCAGCGCCTTATGGAGGACGCGCGCGGCCTCCGCGATGCGGTCCAGCCGCGCCCGCAGCGATCCTTTGAACAGGTCCTGTCCCATGTCAGTGTCCCGTATGTCCGAATCCGCCTGTGCCCCGCTCGGTCGAGGGCAGCTCGTCGACCTCCGCCCACGCCACCCGCGGCACCGGCACCACGAGCATCTGGGCGATCCTCATGCCCCGGGTCACGGTGAACGCCGCCCGCCCGTGGTTGATCAGCAGCACTTTGACCTCGCCCCGGTAGTCGGGGTCGATCGTGCCCGGGCTGTTCGCCACGCCGACCGCGTTCTTGGCCGCGAGCCCCGAGCGCGGGCGCACCTGGGCTTCGAAGCCGGGCGGCACCGCCATCGCGAAGCCGCAGGGGATTCCGGCGACCTCGCCCGGGGCGACGACGACGTCCGCCGTCACCGCGGCATGGAGGTCCATGCCGGCCGCATCCCTGCTCTGATAGGCGGGCAGCGGGAGGTCGGCGTTGCCCGGCAGCCGCCGGATCTTCACTTCGAGCGTGCCCATGGTCGCGTCCTCAGTAACCGAGCGGGACGACGAGGCGCTTGTGGAAGCGCCGGTCGATGTCCATCACCTGCGCGCCGATCTCCGTCGCGATGGTCGCGATCACGCCCCTCACGTCGAGGGGCCGGAGGCTGATGATCTCATATTCCCCGCTGAACCAGGAGAATTCGTCGTCGTAAAGGCGGCGCGAGTAGAAATCGACCTTGCGCAGCACCTTGATGGCTGCGTCGTGGAATTTCGTGCGGGGCATCCCCTCGCGCTCGAAGCCGTCGGGCAGCTCCTTCGCGACGAGGAGACCGCCGAAGAATTCGCCGTCGGTCCGCAGGTCGGCGGCCACGGGCATCTCGGGCTTCATCAGTTCCAGCAGCGCGCCCCAGCAGGCGATGTCGCGCCGCTCGAACGCGTACTCGAGGAAGCGGAGATCCTCGGTGTCGCTGAGGACATAGCGATGCGCCCCGCCGGACAGCTCCCAGAGCACGCGCATGAGGACGGGATTGAGCAGGGGCCCGTCCTGCCAGTAGCTGAAGCAGTAGCGGTGGATGTCCTTGGGAAGTCTGGGCCGCTGGTCGTGCCGCCACTGCCACTGCGGGATCTTCTCCTCGAAGCCTTCGCGGTAGGTGAACGTCCCGCCCTTATGGATCTTGGTCAGCGGCGTCCGGGCGATCTCCATCAGCCGCGTCAGGTCTTCCGAGACGAGGGGGTCGTTGGTCACGCCGGCCGCGTAGCAGTCGACGTACATCTTGCCGGCGGACTCCCATCGGGCGAGCAGCGGCTTGAAGGCGTCGAACTCGGGGGGGACCGGCTTTCCGCGGCGGAGCTCGAATTCGTGGATCGTGCCCGACCACGCCGCCAGGCGGAGGCTGAACCCGCGGCCGAAGAGGGGGTTCGTGGTGGCTTCGATCGTCGCGCCCCGGCCGCCCTTCCGGAAGATGTCGTCCCCCACGGGCTCAAAGCCGGCGCCGCGAAGATGATCGCGGATCGCCCAGAGGAACCGGTCGAGCAGCACGTTCTTGGCGCGGATCCGGAGCACGATGGCGGCGGCCAGGAGTCCGGGGAGCACGACGAGCAGGCCGAGGACGATGACGGCTAGGGGCATGAGCAGGGAATCCCCTTGCAGCGCGGGCAGCCTCTGCCGTACTTGGCGAGCGCGGCTTCCTGGAGGTCCACGCCCGAGAGGGAGCAGATCGTCGAGAGCCACGCGAGCACGTCGGCGGCCTCCTTGGCCATCTCCTTCGTGTCGCCCTTGCGGACGGTCTCGGCCAGCTCGCCGACCTCCTCGGTGAACCAGAGGAAGTTCTTGTCGATCCCCCGCTTCTTATCCCGGCGGTGGTACGTCCTTTTGATCAGGTCCTGAAACTCCGCGATGGTCATGGCGTCTCCGGAGGAGCAGCCGCGCCTCGTCCATCCCCAGGAGCCGCGCGAGGGTCCAATAGACCGCCACGCCCGCGGCGATCGGAACGAACGCGAGGGCCAGCTTGCGGGCGATTGTATCGCCGAGGCCGCCCCCCATCAATTGCCAGACGCCCCAGCAGGCCGCCCCCATCAGGCCCCCGGCGGCCAGGCTCTTCGCGAAGCCGATCCCCACGGGTTTCAGGTCGACGTCCGCGTGTTTCCGTCGCAGCAGCGTGTTGAGCGCCAGGAACGACACGAACCCGGTCACCGAGTTGGCGATCGAGATGCCCCGCTCCTGCAGCGTCCCCACGAGCGCCAGCGTCAGCGCCAGGTTGAGCGCCACCATCGTCGCGCTGACCTTGACCGGCGTCATCGTGTCCTTCTTCGCATAGAAGGCCCGCACCTGAATCTGGTTCGCGCAGTAGCACCAGAGGCCCGCGGAGTAGCAGAGCGTCACCCAGGCGGTGCGCTCGGTCGCTTCCGGCCCGAAGCGGTCCCCGTGCTGGAAGAGCAGGCTGACGATCGGGCGGGCGAGCACCATCAGGCCGATCGTCGCCGGCACCGACAGGAACAGCACCAGGCGCAGCGATTTCTGGAAGACGTCCTTGAAGTCCTCCTTCGGCGAGGCGAAGAGGGGGAAGACGACGGTCGCCACCGCCGTGCCGATCAGCGCCAGCGGAAGCTGCGTGAGCTGGTTGCCGTAATAAAGCACCGAGACCGCGCCGTGCCCGGGAATGAGATAGTCGGCGATCAGGCTTCCAACCATTTCGTTGAGCTGGACGGGGGCCAGCCCGAAGATCACGGGCAGGGATTTGCGGACCACGTCGCGGAGGTCGGGGTCGCCGAGGTCGAGCCGCGGCCGCACCGGGAGGCGGAGCGCATAAAGGGGGATGGCGAGGAAGAGGAGGGTGACGATGCCGCCGACCGTCACCGCCCAGGCCTGCGTGTGGATGTCCCGCCACCAGGGGAGGAGGGCGCCGATGAGCACGACGTTGACCACCACCGGCGCGAATGCGGGCGCGAAGTAATGCCGCACCCCGTTCAGCGCGGCGCTCAGGATCGCCGCGACGCAGATGAGCGGGAGGTACGGCATCATGATGCGCAGCAGCGGCGCCATCTGGGCGGTCTTGGCGTCGGCGGGGAGGAAATACGAGATCCCGACGCCGACCGCCGCCAGGACACCGAGGAAGAGGGAGAGGGCGGTGGCCAGGCGGTTCAGCAGCGCGTGCGCCTCCTCGCGTTTCCCGCCGTCGACGCGTTCGACGAACACCGGAAGGAACGCGGCGGTGAGGGCGCCTTCGCCGAAGAGCCGGCGGAACAGGTTGGGCGCGCGGAAGGCGACGGAGAAGGCGTCCCACTGCATCGACGCCCCGAAGTAGCGCGCGCAGAGCATGTCGCGCACGAAGCCCAGGATGCGGGACAGGAGGGTGCAGGCGCTGACGATGCCGGCCGAGCGGATGAACGAGGATTTCCCCATCTCTCTCCTGGACCGCCCCCGGCGGCTGAAGGAGTGTGGACCGTGGGGGGTCTCTTGTCAAGGCGGGGGACCGAGAGCTCCAGGAGCGACGGCCCGTTGCCGGAATATATGTTTCATGGAGAGAATCTCCCTGGAGACTATAGGTCCCGGGTTGCTCCCGCGGGGCCGCCGGGTTCTTCCCCTACCTTCCCTCCGGCGGGACTGATACAATCCTCAGGTGGGCGAGGAAATCTTCAGGGAATTTGCCCGGTTCCGGCGCCGCCACCTCTGGGTGCGCGGGCTGGATCTCTTTCTCGAAGCGGCGTTCGTGATGACCGTGACCGCCGCGGCGATGCTCCTCGTGGACCGCCTGGCCTTCGAGCTCGGTTTTTCCATCCCCCACCTTTCCCAGCGCGTCCGGCTGCTCACGACGCTGATCGTCCCCCTGGTCCTTTCCGCCGCCTTCGCGCTCGCCTCGATCCTCCTGCGTCCCACCGCTCCCGCCGTGCTGGCCTGGCAGCTCGACCGCGCCGCGGGCGGGGAGGAGCGCATCCTCTCGGCCCTCGAATTCGCGGCCGCCGGGGGGGCAGGGGGGCCCTTCGGGTCCGCGCTGGCCCGCGACGCCGCCCGCATCGCCCGTCAGACGGAACCCTCCCGCGTCCTGCCGCGGCCTCCGGTGGGTTACCGCTGGGGGATCCTGCTCTCGCTCGGAATCGGCGGTCTTCTCTGGGCCTACCCGCCGCAGCTCTACGACGCCCCGCTGGCCGACTTCGACGCCTCCCCGCTCCGGGGTCCCGCGCCGCTCGAGGTGTTCTTCAACGACGGTTCGATCGGCGCCATCGACGAGTTCGCCTGGGAGTTCGGCGACGGCCAGACCGGCCTCGGCGCGGGCACGTCCCACGTCTACGAAAAGCCGGGGAGCTATACCGCCCGCCTGATCCTCCGGGGGCCCGGCGGCACGGCCGCAAAGTCCTGCGCCATCGAGGTGCTGCCCGCGGACCGCGCCTTCGCGGATTTCCGCGGAAAGCCCCTGAAGGGGCGCGGTTCGCTCGAGGTCGCCTTCGAGAGCCTGTCCAAGAACGCGAAGCGCTACTCCTGGGACTTCGGCGACGGAGGCACGTCGGCGGAGACCTCGCCGACCCACTCGTACGCCGAGCCCGGCCTCTATACGGTCCGGCTGCTGGTGGAGAACGACATCGGCAAGGACGAGAAGATCCGCGAGAAGTACGTCAAGGTCGCGCATCCCGACGAGCCGATCGCCGACTTCCGCGCGCTGCCGCGCGAAGGGGAGAAACCTCTCGAGGTGTACTTCGAGGATCTTTCCAGCGGGGTGCTGTCCGAATGGTCCTGGGACTTCGGCGACCTGCGGGCGGGCCCCGACCGGGTGAGCGCGGAGCGCAATCCCACCCACGTCTACAAGACCCCGGGGCACTACACGGTGCGCCTTCGCGTCAAAGGTCCGCACGGCGAGGACGAGGAGGAGAAGGTCCGCCATATCCTCGTCAAGGACAACGGAGACGGGGGCGGCGGGGGGAAGAACAAGCCGGATCCGAAGCCCGATCCCAAAGTCCCGAAGCCCAAGAGCGGCTCGGGCGGGCCCGACGGCCGCCTGGAGGGCGACCCCGCCGGCAGACCCAAGGTGAACCCGATCCCCGAGGAGCTCAAACACCACAAGCCGGGCACGCGCATGGCCGAGAAGGACGTCCAGGTCTATACGAACAAGGCCAAGCCCAACGGCGAAGTTCCCGCCCAGCAGGTCCCGCTGGACCAGGTCCTGCCCCAGTTCCAGCGCGCCGCCGAGGAGGCCATCGAACGAGAGCAGATTCCGCCCGCCTGGCGCGACCACGTCCGCCGCTATTACGAAGACCTCCACCGGAAATGATCTACCTCGACAACGCCGCGACCACGCGGCTGAGGCCCGAGGTGCGAGCCGCGATGGAGCCCTTCTTCGACCGCGACTACGGGAACCCCTCCAGCATCCACTCCGCCGGCCGGCGCGCCCGCCGCGCCCTCGAGGACGCGCGCGAGGCGGTCGCCGGCTGCCTGGGCGGCGACCCCAAGGAGATCGTCTTCACCTCGGGCGCGACCGAGTCCAATCTGCTCGCGGTCGCCGGCGTTGCGGAGGCGCTTCGCCCCCGCAGCGACCACGTCGTTGTCTCCGAGATCGAGCATCCGAGCGTGCTGGAACCGGTCGCGCGCCTCGAGCGCCAGGGCTGGCGGGTCACGCGGGTCCCGGTCGACGGGGAAGGACTCGTCGATCCGATGACGGTGGCGAAGGCGGTCACGCCGCGGACGGCGCTGGTCTCCGTCATGAGCGTCAACAACGAGGTCGGCGCCGTCCAGCCGCTGGACGCGATCCGCCGGGCGGCGCCCGGAATCGTGCTGCACTGCGACGCGGCCCAGGCCGTCGGCAAAATCCCGGTCGATACACGGAACGTCGATCTGCTCACCTTCTCGGCGCACAAGATGCACGGGCCGAAGGGCGTGGGCGGCCTCTGGATCCGCAAGGGCACGCCGCTGGCGCCGCAGGCGCTCGGCGGGGGGCAGGAGTTCGAGAAGCGCGCGGGCACGGAGAACGTCGCCGGCATCGCCGGGTTCGCTGCGGCGATGACGCTCGCCGTCGCGGGACAGGCCGCGGAGTCGGCACGGATGGAGTCGCTGCGCGCGCGATTGAAGTCGGGTCTCGAGCGCCTGGGCGGCACGCGCGTCTCCGGTCCTGAGGACCGCCGGAGCTCCCATATCCTCAATATCGCCTTCGAGGGGGTCGACGGCGAGGCGGCCATCCTGTCGCTCGACGCTTCGGGCGTCTGCGTGTCGTCCGGCTCCGCCTGCGCCTCCCTCAGCCGCCAGCCGTCGCACGTGCTCAAGGCCATGGGGATGTCCCCCGACGTCCTGCGCGGCTCGTTGCGCTTCAGCCTGTCCCCGCTGACGACGGAGGACGACATCGACGGCGCCGTGGCGGCGACGACGGCCGTCATCGGCCGGCTGCGGAAGATCTCGACGGTGGAGCGGTGAACGAGACGCTGACGTTCGTCACGTGCAAGGACCCGAAGCAGGCGAAGGGGATCGCGCGCGCCCTGGTGAGGGAGCGTCTCGCGGCCTGCGTCAACGTCGTCCCCGGCGTGACGTCGATCTACACCTGGGAAGGGAAGACCGAGGAGTCCCGCGAAGTGCTGCTCGTGATCAAGTCGCGCCGGAGCCTCTCGAAGCGGCTGACCGCCCGGGTCCGCGCGCTGCACTCCTACTCCGTTCCCGAGGTCGTGACGGTTCGAATCGCTTCGGGGAATCCGGACTACCTGAAGTGGGTCCGGGAGTCGACGCGGTGAACTTCTACACGAAGGTCATCGGCGGCTTCGTCGTCATCCTGGCGCTCGCGCTGGCGATCATCTTCCTCTTCCGCACCACCGACGAGAAGGCGATCGAGAAGCTGCTGGAGCAGGGACTCGAGGCCGCGACGGACGGCGAGGAGGAGAAGGTCATCGCGCTGATCTCGCCCAACTACAGGAACGGGGAGGAGACGCGCGACGGCATCATCCGCCGGATCCGGGGCGCGGTCAAGCAGCGCATCAAGCCCGCGAGGATCAAGGGATCCGCCATCCAGGTGTCCGGCGACGACGCCGCGGCCAGCGTCACCGTCGAGATTGGAATGCTGCAGTACCGGCAGACCTTCGGACTTCACCTGAAGTTGAGGAAGGAAAACGGGGTGTGGCGGGTGACGAGCGCGGACGAGACTAGATGACCTTGCAGGCCTTCAACGTCTTCTCGAGCTTCTCCTCGTTCGACGCCGACATCTCGCACATCGGCAGGCGCATCTCGCCGTTGTACATCCCCATCTTCTTGAGGGCCGATTTGACGGGGATCGGGTTCGTCTCGATGAAGAGGGTCTTGAACAGCTCGAAGTAGCGGTCGTGGATCGCGCGGCCCTTGTCGAGCTCGCCCTTCAGCGTGTGCGCGACCATGTCCGCAACCTGCCGCGGAATCACGTTGGCGGCGACGGAGACGACGCCGACCCCGCCCAGGGTGATGATGGCGAACGTCAGCGAATCCTCGCCCGAGAGGATCTGGATGTCGCAGAGCGTGCGGACCATCGTGACCTGCTCGACGTTGCCCGACGCGTCCTTGAGGGCGACGATGTTCCTGATCTTCGACAGCCGGGCCGTCGTCTCGGGGGCCATGCTGACCCCGGTGCGCCCGGGCACGTTATAGAGCATGATGGGGATGCTCACCGCCTTCGCGCAGGCCTCGTAGTGGCGGAAGAGGCCCTCCTGCGTGGGCTTGTTGTAGTAGGGCGTCACCATGAGCGCGCCGTCCGCGCCCAGCTCCCTTGCCATCTTCGTCAGCTCGATGGACTCGGCCGTGTTGTAAGTCCCGGTCCCGGGGAACACCAGGGCTTTGCCCTTGGCGGTCTCGACCACGGTCCGGACGATCTCGGCCTTCTCGTCGTGGGTGAGGACGGGGCCCTCGCCGGTCGTGGCGATGGGGCAGAGGCCCCGCGTCCCGTTCTCGACGTGGAAGCGGACGAGTTCCTGGACCTTCTTGAGGTCGACCTCGCCCTTGGCGTAGGGCGTGACGAGGGCGACGAACGATCCCTGAAGTTTCATGGGGTGTAAATCCTAGGCAGGTCGTGGGACGCTGTCAACCCCAAAACGACCCTAAGGGGACTCGAGGAACTTCACGCGGTAATGGGTCACCGCGTCCATGAGACTGGTCGACCAGATCCCTTCCTTGGCGAGGGCGTTGGCGCGGGTGGAGCTGCTCACCGACGCGGAGGCGCGGATGAACTTGCGCTCCTCGAACGAGAAGAAGCTCACGACGCGGCCCCGGAGGAGGTGGCGCTCCGAGGGTTTTTCGCCGGCCATCTCGAACTCCGACTCGAGGCGCACGCATTCGTAGCGGCCGACCTTGAAGTAGCCCGCCCGCCGGGTGCTGATGCGACCCGGAACGAGTTCGTGGGTGCCCGTCTGGAGCGAGAACAGCGATTGCAGGTAGAGGCGCGAGTCGGCCAGGCCTTTCGCCTTCACCTCGTCGGTCGTCCCGTCCTCGGAGACGACGCATTCGGACACGGAGCCCTGCGGCTTCTGCTTGTCCTCGGAATCCCGCGGCACCGCGGTGTCGTTGATATAGGCCTCGACGGTCTGGATCTTCATCATCGCCAGCGCCGTCCGGTCGCGGCCGGCCGCGAACTCGAAGACGCCCCGGTTCTTCTCGCGGGAACCATAGGAGGCCTTGCGGTCGCCGGCGCGGCGCTCGATCTTCTGGTTCAGCGTTTCCGAGAAGTCGTAGCCGTATCGCTTCCCAGAGCTGAAGTCCCACTTCAGCCCGGGCGGAGACGTGGGGTCGGGCAGCTGCAGGAAGGTCTCCTCCTCGACGTCGCTCCAGTCGCGGAGGCGCACCTCGGCGAGCGGCGGCAGGGGAGGCTCGGGCGGGACCGGCTTGACCGGCGGCGCCGGCGGAGCGGGCGGGGGCGGCTCCTTCCCGCAGCCGAGGAGCAGCGCGAGGGCGAGACTAATCCCGGCGCGCCGCAACCATCATCTCCTTCATCTCGCGGACCGCCTTCGCCATCCCGACGGTCAGCGCACGCGAGACGATCGAATGGCCGATGTTGAGCTCCTCGACCTCGGCGAGGGCGGCGACGGGACGCACGTTGCCGAGCGTCAGGCCGTGGCCCGCGGCCACGATCATCCCCTCGCGCCGCGCCGCCTTGGCGGCGGCGGCCAGGTGCCGCAGCTCCTGCCCCTTCTTCGCCGCGTTCGCGTACGTGCCCGTGTGCAGCTCGATCATCTCCGCACCGCTGCGCTGCGAGGCCGCGACCTGGGCCGGCGCCGGGTCGATGAACAGACTCACCGCAATCCTCTGCGCCTGGAAGCGCTTCACCACCTTCCGGACCTTCTCGAACTGTCCCGCAACGTCCAGCCCGCCCTCGGTCGTCAGCTCCAGCCGTTTTTCGGGCACGAGCGTCACCTGGTCGGGGCCGATCCGCAGTGCGATCGAGACGATTTCGGGGGAGATGCCCATCTCGAGGTTGAGCGGGACCTTGAGCCTTTTTCTCAGGCGGGCCACGTCGTGATCCTGGATATGGCGCCGGTCCTCGCGGAGATGCGCGACGATGGAGTCCGCGCCCGCCTGCTCGCAGAGGAACGCGAGGTCGACCGGGTCGGGCTGCACTCCCCGGCGCGCCTGGCGGATGGTCGCGACGTGGTCGATATTCACCCCCAGCCGGATCGGGATCACGCCAGCTCCTTCTTCACCGCGTCGGCCGCGGTCGCGGCGAGGCGCTTCACCATCTCGTCGCGGGGCCCTTCCACCATGACGCGGCAGAGGTGCTCGGTTCCGGAGTAGCGGATGAGAATCCGGCCGTCCGCGCCCAGCTCCTTCTCCGCCGCGGCGATCGCCGCGACGAGGCCCGGGACCTCCTGGATGGGCGGCTTGCGCGCGACCTTGACGTTGATCAGCACCTGCGGAAACTTGGGGAAGGCCGCCTGCGAGAGCTCCTGGCCCCGTTCGGCCAGGACGTCGAAGACGCGGAGCGCCGTCAGCATCCCGTCGCCCGCGGGGGCTGCGTCGAAGAAGAGGATGTGGCCCGACGGCTCGCCGCCCAGGGTGGTGCCCGAGGCGAGCATCTCCTCTGCGACATAGCGGTCGCCGACCTTCGTGCGCTTCAGGGTGATGCCCTTCGCCGCAAGGTGCCGCTCGAGGCCGAAGTTGGCCATCACCGTCGAGACGATCGTGTTCTTCGGAAGCCGCTTCTTCTCCTTCAGGTGCAGCCCGCAGAGCGAGAGCACGACCTCGCCGTCGCGGACTTCCCCCGTCTCATCCACCAGGATCGCCCGGTCCGCGTCGCCGTCGAAGGCCACGCCGACATCCGCCTTCTCGCGGCGGACGGCCTCGGCGACCTGCTCCGGATGCAGCGCGCCGCAGCCCGCGTTGATGTTCGTTCCGTCGGGCGAAGCGTTGAGCACGATGGCCTTCGCCCCCAGCCTCGTGAAAAGCGGCCCGGCGAACGCGGAGCTCGCGCCGTGGCCGCAGTCGATCGCAATCGTCATCCCCTTCAGCGGCCGGGAGAAGGGCGCCAGGAAGTCGATATAGTCGGACGCGCTCGCCGCCAGGTCGATCGCGGGCTTCGGCTTCTTCACCCGCGCCGCCAGCGGCTTGCCGCGGAGCAGCTGTTCGACCGCCTCCTCCGCCCGGTCGGGCACCTTAAAGCCCTGCGGCGAAATCAGCTTGATGCCGTTGTCCTCGGCCGGGTTGTGCGAGGCCGAGATCACGACGCCCAGCACGCCGCCCCAGAGACGCGTCAGAGTCGCCACCCCCGGGGTGCTGATGACGCCGGCCAGGCCGACGTCGATGCCCATCGACTGGAACCCCTCGGCCAGCGCGGCCTCGATCCCCGGACCCGACGCGCGGGTATCCCGGCCGATGATGACGCAGCCCTTTCCCGGAGCGCCACGGCGGGGGCTGATCTTGAGGTGCCGGAAGGCCTTGGGGACGGTCGTCCGGAACGCCGAGGCGCTCTTCCGCAGCAGGCTTCCGGCGGCGCGGGCGACCTGGGTCACCTTGTCGGGGGCGAGAAAGCCGTGTCCGGAGCGGGCGCGGATCCCGTCGGTCCCGAAGATCTCACCCATCAGGGAGATAAGAATTAAGCATCGGCAAAGAAGAATCAAGGGAAAAGGGGCGGACCGCGGTTTCTCTTTTCAGGAGCCGTCGGTTCGGGCTGAATGGGGGGCGATTTGAGCACTGACGCCCGTGAGCTGCTTGGCCGCTGCATCGACGGCGATCCGGGCGCCTGGGAGGAGTTCGTCCGGCGGACCCGCTCCGCGATCCTCCGGGGGGCCACGGTCGCGCTCCGCAAATTCCGGGCGGCGGACAGGGATACCCTCGAGAACGTCCAGCAGCAGGTCTATGTCGAGCTGCTCCGCGACGGCTCCCGGACACTGCGGACCTACCGCGGGGAGAGCGACCTGGAGGGCTGGGTGGCGGTCATCGCGATGCGGACCGCGTACCGGGTGCTGCGCCAGCGGAAGCCGGAGGCGGCGCTGCCCGAGCTGCTTCCGGCGGCGCCGACGCCGGCGCCCGGCGAGGCGGCGGAGCGGACGGAGTTCCTGAACCGCCTGCACGACGCCTTCCGAAAACTCGATCCCCGGGAAGGCGCGCTGCTGAGGCTCTCCTACTTCGAAAAGATGTCCTATAAGGAGATTGCCTCGGCGCTGGGGATGCCGCTCAACTCGGTCTCCCCGCTGCTCCTCCGCGCGAAGGAGAAGCTGAAGAAGCTGCTGGAATAGGGATTGGATGTACTTTCGGCCGAACGGACGCCCACGGAGCATTGGATGGATTGCCTGAGTCCGGAACAGACGATCGCGTACGTGCGGGGCGGCGGCGTCGATCCGCGCGGCGTCGAGGCCCATGTCCGCGACTGCCCGGCGTGCGCCCTGGAGCTGCTCCTGACCCGCGAGACGTTGAATGAGACGCGGGCAAAGGCCGGTCGCCCGCCCACCGACCGCCTGAACTTGGTGAGGAAGCCGGCGACGGCGGCCTGGATTCCCTGGGTCGCGGCGGCGGCCGTTCTGATCGCGGCGCTCCTCCTCGCGGTGGCGTCTCAGAGTCCCCGTCCTCCCGGTCCGGTGGCGGCGAAGCCCGTCGAGCCCCCCCGCCCGAGGCCGCCGGTTCCGGAACCCGTGGATCCTCCCAGGCCGCTGCCGGAACCGCGGAAGGCGGAGCCGCCCGCGCCCGAACCCCGGCCGGCGAAGCCCCGGGTCGATCCGCCGCGCGAGCCGGAACCCGTGCAAGCGCCCGCGCCGCCGAAGCCGGTTCCCGCGCCCGAGCCGAAGAAGGAGCCCGAACCGACGATGCCGGCCCCGACCCTTGTCGAAAAGGCGATCGTGGCGCGCGTGACGCGGTCGATGGGAGCCGGAGCGGCCCCCGTCGGCCGTACCTTCCATGCGGGAGAGGCGGTCACGACGGGCCGGCAGGAGTACCTGGAAGTCGCAATGGAAGGATATGGCCGCCTGTACTTCCGGGAGAACTCGCAGGCCGAGATCGGAAGCTCGGGCGAGATCACGCTGCAGGAAGGCGAGCTGCTGGCCAGGGCCGAACCCGGACGGAAGTGGGGTTCCCTGAAGCTGCCGGTGATGCAGGTCGAGCCCCTGGCTCCCCTCTATAACGTGCTTGCGACGAAGACCTCCGCGGAGATCTCCATCCTGGAGGGCCGGGTGACGGCGGGCGCGGCGGTGTCCAAAGGTCCGTCGACGATGTTCCTCAAGGCGGGGAAAGCCCCCGAGGTCCGGCCGCTGGAGGCGGGCTTCGCAAGCTGGCTTCCCGACAAGCTGGCCGCGAAGCGCTTCAGCGGCTGGTTCGAAGCCGAAGACTTTGCGGGTCTCCAGGGCTTCCGGATCCAGCCGACCGAAGCCGCCAGCGGCGGCAAGGCCGTGGTCCAGATCGCCGAGCAGGGCGGGATCGCCACCAAGGCCGGTCTCCCCTTCAAGGGCAGGCACGTCGTCTGGCTGCGGGTGCGTCAATACGAAGCCAGGCCCGTGCTGATCGGCATCCACCTGAACGGCCAGTCGGCGGGAGAGGTGAAGCTGGAATGGGCGGACGGCAGCAAGCCCTGGCGATGGGTGGGGCCGCTGCCCCTCAACGCCGACCGGCTGGACCTGGCGGTCGCCGCGCTCAGCCGCTGGCCGCTGAAGGAAGGGGACGAGCGCCGCTCGTTCCCCGTCGTGGTGGACGCCGCCGTGGTCTCGAGCGACCTCAAGTTCAGCCCCGCCGAAAAGCCGACCGACGACGGCCGCGGGTTCGAACTGGGTCTCGACGAGCCCGGCGGAAAATAGGGCCGGGCTACTTCGGCAGGACCGTGATCTTGGCCTGGCGGTTCTCGGGCTTCACATCCGGCATCAGCACGACCTCGACCTTGCCCTGGAAGCGGGGCTCGAGGATGTGGCAGCCGAACTCGCTGATGTTCTTCGTGCCGGGCTCCATGTCCTTGTCGGTGACGACGATATAGGGCACGAACATCGCCTGGCGCTGGGCGGCCTCCTGGACCAGCTCCTCGGGACCGCGGATCTCGATCGTCACCGTCCGCGTCTGCAGGTCGATCCGCTTGAGCGCGTCCGGCTTCGCGGAGACGAGGAGATCCGCGGGGAACTGTTTCGTGGCGGGACGGAGCGCCATCTTCACGTCGACGGCGAACGGCTCGAGGGGCTGGATCTTGAGGTCGCTCGCCAGGGTGCTCAGGGACCAGCCGGGGATCGAGAAGCTCTCGGTCTTGCCCTCGACGGGGACATTCCGGATCCAGATCTTGTCGACGCCCGGCCGGTCGGCGGGAACGCGGGCCCGGATCCGGTGGGGGATCGGCGTGATCGATTCGATCTCGTAGCCGGGCCGCAGCGAGCCCTCGTAACTGTTGCGGTCCGCCTGCAGCTCCAGGGTGCGCTCCTCGTAGCGGACGTAGCGGACGGTGACGGAGGGGAGCGGGTCGACGCTGATGCTGGTGCGGAGGTTGAAGTCCGCCCGGGTCAGCGACCGGCGGAAGACCCCCTGGGTGCCCTTGAAATCCTTCGCGTCGATGCGGAACTCGCACGTGTAGTCGTTGGGGCGCAGGTTGGCGATGTCCACCTTCGGACCCAGGACGCGGATGCGCAGGGCGCGTTCGGGGTACAGCTCTCGCCCCTGTTCATCCTCGTACTGCACGGAGGCCAGCTCCTTCGCATCCACGCGCGGCAGGAACTGGACCTCGGTCTCGGAATAGCCGTTGCCCTGGGTGAAGAGGTAGATCCAGGTCAGCAGGGCGAGGAAGAACGCCATCAGCATGGTGGCGAAGTTGGCGGTGAGGTAGCGCTTCACGCGGTCGCCTCCTCGCCGCGCCCGGGCTCGGCGGGCTTCTTCAGCTTCTTGCTGTCGCCTTTCTTTTCGCGCGGAGGAGGAGGGGCGGATTCGGACTCGGGCTCCTCGTCAGCCTCGGCGAGGGCGGGATGGGGCAGGTTCAGGCCGCTTCCCGTCTTCGGCGAGGCCGTCGCGGGCAGCCCCGCTGCCGGAGCTTCCGCCGGCTTGTCCGGCGGCGGCTCCTTGGCGCCCGGGGTGATGATGTCGGGCATCTGCTTCCGCGTCGATCCGGGCGAGCGGTCGCCGCGGCTGTAGAGGTCCCCGAGCAGCTTGGTCAGCGTCTCGCGCGTCAGCTCGCCCGACAGCTTTCCCCGCGTGGCCAGCGTGATGCGCCCCGTCTCCTCGCTGACCACGAGCGCGACGGCGTCCGTCTCCTCCGAGATGCCGATGGCCGCGCGGTGGCGGGTGCCCATCGACTTCGACAGGGAGGTATCGTCGGTGAGGGGAAGGAGGCAGCCGGCGGCGGCGACGCGGTCGTGCTGGACGATGACGGCGCCGTCGTGCAGGGCGGAGCCCGGGTAGAAGAGCGATTCGAGAAGCTCGCTCGTGAGGGTGGCGTCGATGCGGACGCCGTGCTCGATGTATTCCCCGAGGCCAATGTCGCGCTCGATCGCGACGAGCGCGCCGATGCGGTTCTTGGAGAGCTTGACGGCGGCGTTGGCGAGTTCGTCGATGATGCCGCTCGACTGGGTGTGCAGGAAGGGGGAGAGCATGCGGGACTGGGCGAGAAGCGAGAGACCGCGTCGCATCTCCGGCGCGAACAGCACGATGATGGCGATGGTCGAGCCGGAGAGGACCCAGGCGAGCATGCGCTGGATGTTCTCGAGATGGAAGCGCTCGGCGAGGAAGAGGGCGCCCAGGAAGGTGACGATGAAGAGGAAGACGATGCCCTTCAGGATCCCGGCGCCCCGCGTGCCGCGGACGGCGCCGAGGATGAAGTAGAACACCACCGAGAGGATCAGAATCTCCGCCCAGGACTGGGGCTTCCGGAGTTCCTCGATCATCGGAGCAGATCGGTCATACGGGCCACGTCGGTCATCTCGCGCACATCATGGACCCGGACGATGTCGGCGCCCCGGAGAATTGCGGCGGCCACGGTCGCAGCGGTGCCGCTCACTCGATCGTGGACTCTCCGGCCGAGGGCGCGGCCGATGAAACTTTTGCGCGAGGTCCCGATCGCGAGCGGGCGTCCGAAACGGCGGAATTCTTCGAGACGCCGCAGGATCTCCAGATTGTGCTCCGGCCCCTTGCCGAAGCCGATCCCCGGGTCCAGAATGATCTTATCACGCTCGATTCCCGCCCTCCAAGCGGTATTCAGGATTTCCCGGAAAAAAGAACAGATTTCCTCGACGACGTCGCCATACTCCGGATCCTTCTGCATCGTGCGCGGCGTGCCCTTCATGTGCATGAGGATGACGGCAACGCCCGCCGCGGCCGCGGTCTTTACCATCGCGCGGTCTCCGCGCAGCGCGGTCACGTCGTTCAGGACCTTCGCGCCCGCCTTGAACGCCGCGCGGGCGACGGAGGCCTTCGAGGTGTCGATCGACACGAGGATCTTCTCCGCGGCGAGACGTTCGACGACCGGAGTCACGCGGCGGATCTCCACGTCGGAGGAAACGGGGCGTGCCCCGGGCCGCGTCGATTCCCCGCCGACATCGATCAGGTCCGCCCCTTCCCGGACCATCGCCCGGGCGCGGCGGACCGCCTGGTCGGGATCGGTCCAGTCGCCCCCGTCCGAGAACGAATCGGGCGTGACGTTCAGGACGCCCATCACGTGGGTGCGCCTGCCGAACGTGAGCGAGCCGCCGGGGTAGGGGACGACGGTCATGGGTTAGAGAATCGAGCATTGGGAATCAAGAATCAAGGGTTGGAAAAAGAAAAAGGGCCGGCGGTCGCCGGCCCCTTGGGGTGTCTGCGGTCGGTGGTTGCTCAGGCCTGCTGCGGCCCGGGCAGCGGATCGCTGCCGGGCTTCCAGCCGGGGGACGGACGCGCAGGAGCGTCGGTGCCGGTCTTTTTCTCCAGGCGGGCGCGCTCCTCGGCGGCTTCCGCCTCCTTGAGCTCGTCGATCTTCTCCCCGCGGAGGAGCATCCCGACCTCCTCGCCCGTGATCGTCTCGTACTTGAGGAGCGCCTGCGCCAGGATTTCGAGCTTCTCCCGGTTCTTGGAGACGATGTCGCGGGCCTTCGTGAGCGCCTCCTCGATCAGGCGCCGCACCTCGGTGTCGATGAGCCGCGCGGTCTCCTCGCTGTGCTTCTGCGTCCGCGCGATCTCGCGCCCGAGGAACATGTGTTCTTCCTCGTCGGTGAAGGAGATCGGGCCGAGCTTGTCGCTCATGCCGTATTCGCAGACCATCTTGCGGGCCATGTCGGTCGCCTGCTGGATGTCCGACGCCGCCCCCGTGCTGATCTCGTTGAAGACCACTTCCTCGGCCACGCGGCCGCCGTAGGCCTTGGCCAGGATGGCCTCCAGCTCCCTGCGTCCGCGACCGTACTTGTCGTTTTCAGGCAGGGTGAACGTCGCCCCCAGTGCCCGGCCGCGGGGGATGATCGTGACCTTGTGGATCGGGTCCGACTCGGGGATCATGACGCCGACCAGCGTGTGGCCCGCCTCGTGGTAGGCGGTGAGCGCCTTTTCCTTCTCCAGCATCACGCGGGACTTCTTCTGGCGGCCCCAGAGCACCTTGTCGCGCGCCTCCTCGAGGTCGGCGTGCTCGATCGAGTCCTTCCGGTGCATGGTGGCCATGATCGCCGCTTCGTTGATCAGCGAGGCCAGGTCCGCGCCCGAGAACATCGGCGTCGCCTTCGCGATCTTCTTGAGATCGACGTCGCGCGCCAGCTTCACCTTCTTGGCGTGAATCTTCAGGATTTCCTCGCGGCCCTTCGCGTCGGGAAGGTCGACCATGACCTGGCGGTCGAAGCGCCCGGGGCGCAGAAGCGCGGGGTCCAGGACGTCCTGGCGGTTCGTCGCCGCCATGACGATGATGCCCTCGTCCGTGTCGAAGCCGTCCATCTCCACCAGGATCTGGTTGAGCGTCTGCTCGCGCTCGTCGTGGCCGCCGCCGAGGCCCGTGCCGCGGCGCCGCCCCACGGCGTCGATTTCATCCAGGAAGATGATGCAGGGCGAGTTCTCCTTCGCCTGGCGGAAGAGATCGCGGACGCGCGACGCGCCGACGCCGACGAACATCTCGACGAAGTCCGAGCCGGAGATCGACAGGAAGGGCACGCCCGCCTCGCCGGCGATGGCCTTGGCGAGCAGGGTCTTCCCGGTGCCGGGGGGGCCGATCAGCAGGATGCCGTGCGGGATCCGGCCGCCGATCTTCGAGAACTTCTGGGGATTCTTGAGGAACTCGACGATCTCGCCGACCTCCTCCTTGGCCTCCTCGACGCCCGCCACGTCCGCGAAGGTGGTCTTCACCTTGTCGGCCGTGATGAAGCGCGCGCGGCTCTTGCCGAACGAGAGGATGTTCCCGGGGCCGCCGCTGGCGCGGATCTGGCGGAAGAAGAAGTACCAGGCGACCAGCAGGATGATCACCCAGGGGACGATCGACATGAGCAGCTGCGCGAGGAACGGATCCCGCTTGCTGTACTGGAACTTCGCCGCGGGGACGCCCGACTTGAGCTCCTCAAAGCCCCGAGTGTCGACATAGTAGGCCGGGGGCAGGGTCGCGTGGATCTTCTTGTAGTTGTGGCCGTCCTTGGAGAAGCCGCCCGGCATCATCTCGGCAACCAGTTCGTCGCCTTCCACCGAGACGCTGTCGATCAGGCCCTTGGACTTCTGCTCCAGGAATTCGGCGATGGAGACGTCCGCCATCCGCCCGGGGGCGAAGGTGGACCGCGTCCACACCACCATCATGATGGCGATGAAGATCAGGATGAGGAGGAGCAGGAAGCTGCGGGGCTTCCGGGGGCGGGAATCTTCTTTGGACTGCAAGTCGTCGTCGAAATCCATCAGCTATATCCCTAGACTGCTAAGTCTACACAATATTCCCGGTTACGGCAAATCCCGCCTCGGCTACCACTGCTTTTCCAGCTTCGCCACCACCCACCGGGCAAGGTGGTCGAAAACCGCCTGCCGGGCCGTCTCGAAGCTCTGCCCGCGGGCGGAGGTGAAGGACGCGGACTCGGACCGGGTGTCCTTCCAGAGTTCGGTTCCGTTCGCATCGATCAGGCGGACCTCCAGGGAGAACAGGAGCGAGCCGACCAGCACCTGGTCGGTGTTCTTCTCGTCGACCAAGGAGGGGGTCCGGATGTCCAGGATCTTCCCTTTGAGGGTATAGGCGGCATCTTTAGCGTTAACGCGGATGCCGCGCGCGGAAATCTCCTGAACGATGGCGTTGGTCAGGTCGAATTCGTGGGTCCGCCGTTCGCTGATGGAGTCGAACATGTCGACTTTCACGTCGCGGATCTCGTAAAGGTTCCCGACCTCGTATCCGCAGGAGCAGGGGAGGAGGAGGACCAGGAGGAGCGCCGGGGGCCGGATCACTTCTTGCTGAGCTCGGTGAGACGGGCGCGGGCCTTCTTGACGGCCTTGGTCTCCGGATATCCGGGGAGGGCCTTGCGGAACGAGACCTCGTCGCGGAGGATCGAGAGGTAGAAGGGCTCGGCCGACCAGGGCAGGCTTTTCCAGTCGTAGTATTCCGCCGTCTTGAGCTGCTTCGCAAGCATCCGGTCGTAGACGCTCCCGAGCCGCTCCCGAACGGCGGGCAGGAGGGCGTCGACCCAGCGCTTGGCCTGGTCGGAGAGGCGCCGCATCCGGTCCGTCTCCTCCAGGAAGCGCTCGTAATGGCGCCGCGCGTCCTTGAGTGGCTTCCAGTCATAGTCCAGGGCGTCGAAGCGCACCTCCGACGTGCGCCCCATCATATAGAGGGCGAGCACCGCCTCGGGGGACTCGGCATACTGCTCCAGGACCCGGCCGAACTCCTCGGCGGCGCGGTCGAACTCCGTCCGCTCGTAGAAGAACATGCCGAGCTTCTGCAGGAAGTCCGGCGCGAAATCCTCGTGCGGATAGCGCCGCAGCGCGTCGTGCAGGTACTCCACCCCGGTCGTGTACGTGGTTCCCAGCCCCAGCCACGTGCTCTTGCCCACCTTGGCCAGCTCCAGCGACGACGTCATCTCCATCCGCTTGGCGGTCGTCACCCGCTCCGACTGCGGGAACTTCAGGATGAAGGCTTCGAAGTCGTGGTACGCCTCATAGTAGGCGCCCGACTTGTAGAAGGTCGTGGCCCGCTCGAAGTGCGCGTTCTCCCGGATCCCGGCGTCCGGGACCCGGGTCGCCAGCACGGTGAGCGCCGATACCGCGGTCTGCGTCCGCCCGGCCTCCCGCTCGGCCAGGGCGAACTTGAGGAAGTCCTCCGGGCTGCGGGCCTGCCCGGTCGCCAGCTCGACCACGCCCGTCCCCTGGCGGTATTCGAACTCCTGCTGGCAGAGGGCCGCGACGAAGACCAGCGCGATCATGGCTGAAATCTTAGCAGGCAGGCTGAGGGAAGTCGATTCACACTTTCCGGTTGCGCGGCCCCCGGAAACGTGATACTTGAGCACCACCAATGACGGGCACCCCGGCGGCGGTCATTTCCCTCCTCATCTTCGGGGCGACCTATATCCTCATCTCCGTCCACCGGATTCCCTTCCTCAAGCTCGACCGGCCGTCCGCCGCGCTGATCGGCGCGCTCCTGATGGTCGTCCCGGGCATCGTGCCGTTCGACGTCGCCCTAAGGGGCTCGATCAACTGGGAGACCATCCTCCTTCTCCTTGGCATGATGGTCGTCGTGGCCTACCTCAAGCTCGCCGGCTTCTTCGAGTTCGTCTCGACGTGGATCCTGCTCCGGGCGCGGACGGCACGGCGGCTGCTCTATCTCCTGATCGCCGCCTCCGGCCTCCTCTCGGCTCTTTTCGTCAACGACACCATCTGCGTCCTCTTCACCCCCGTCGTCCTGGCGGCCGTGCTCCGCGCCCGGCTCAATCCCGTCCCGTTCCTGATCGCCCTCGTCACCTCCGCGAACATCGGCAGCGTCATGAGCCTGACCGGCAACCCGCAGAACATGCTCGTCGGCATGTTCTCCCGGATCCCTTATGGCGCCTTTTTCCTGGTGATGCTGCCCGTCGGCGCGGCGGGACTCGTCCTCGACGCGCTCCTGCTGCGCTGGATCTACCGGCATGACCTGGACGCGACGTTCGACGCCGCGGGCCTGACGCTTCCCCGGGTGGACCGATCCACGCTCGTCCGCGTCCTCGGCGTCGTCGTCCTGATCTCCCTGGGATTCCTGCTCCCGCTCGAGCGCTGGGTGCCGCGGCTCGGGGCGGACCAGAAGCTGCCGCTGGTCGCGCTCGCCGGCGCCGGACTGATGCTGCTGATCGGCGGACTGAGGCCCGCGGATGCCTTCGCGCAGGTCGACTGGGGCCTCCTCGTCTTTTTCGCCGGCCTCTTCGTCGTCATCGACGGCATCAACCGGACCGGGATCCTTCCGGCGCTGCACGACCGGGCGGCCCCGATCCTCGGTCCCAGCGGCGCGGGACTGACCGTCTTCACGATCACGATGTCGAACATCGTCTCGAACGTGCCTTATGTGCTCGTGGTGCGGAACTGGATCGCCGGAAGCTACGAGTGGACGCTGGTGGCGATGGCTTCGACCTTCGCCGGCAATCTGACGATCGTCGGGTCGGTCGCGAACATGATCGTGCTGGAGCTCTCGAAGGATCACGCGAAGATCGGGTTCTGGCAGTACCTCCGGGTCGGCGTGCCGGTAACGGTCGCGACGACGTCGGCCGGCTTCGGCATCCTCTACCTGATCCACGTCCTCCACAGGATCTAATAAAAGCGGCGCCCCGGAGGAGGACTGCTCCTCCGGGGCGCCGTCGTGCGATTGGAGTCCTTAGTCCGCCTGGCGCATCGACTCGACGACCTTCATCAGGCCGGCGATCAGCGCGCCGAGGCCGTCGGCCCCGCCGATCTGGATGCTCTTGAGCTCCTTCGGATGCGGCATCTTCTCCGCGATCGTCGGGAGGTGCTCGATCAGCTTCATCTGGAGCGCCCCGGGGGAGAGATCGTTTTCGACCTTCCGGCGCAGCGCCTCCAGGGCGATCTCCTTCTCCGCCTGCCGGTGCTGGGCTTCCAGGCGCATGCCTTCCTCGATGAGCTGCTGCTCGAGCCGCAGCCGCGACAGGGCGGCCTCCTTCTCCAGCTTCTCCTTCTCGTGGGAGATCGCCTGGGTGAGGGTCTCCGCCTCCACCTGGGCGCGGCGGGCCCGCTCGGCCTGATCGCGGTCGAACGCGACGGCCTGCGCCTCGGCCCGGAGGCGGGCGACTTCGGCCTCGGTGGAGATCTGCTCGCCGGACGCGGCCTTCTGGGCTTCCGCCTCGCGGGTCCGCACCACGGCCTCATGGGTCAGCTCGGCGAGCCGCGCCTCCTTGGAGCGCTCCGCCCGGAAGGGCCGCTGCAGCATCTCCCACACGGTGGGCGAGCTCACGACCGCTTCCTTGATCTGGACCGTGACGATCCGCAGCCCCAGGCCCGTGTCCTGGCCGTCGCCTTCCGCCACGTGGCGCAGGCGCGTCGTCAGCTCCTTGATGATCGGCTGCTTGTCGGACAGCACGTCCTCGATGCTCATCGTCGCGACGGTGTCCTTGATGGCCGCCTCGGCCTGCTCGCGCAGCTGGACGTTCACCACCCGCATCGGGTCGAACGCGTCGCTGAAGTCGAGCTTCCGGTACGCAGTCCTGAAGTCCTGGATGATCCACTGCACGTAGCCCTGGACCAGGATGCCCTGGCGCTCGCGGCAGATGCAGTTCGCATTGATGATGATGGTCTGCATCGCCGACGGCACGACGAGATACGAATCCGTGAACGGATCGAAGCGGAACGAGATGCCCAGCCCGCAGTGGAGGGGCTGGTCGTTGCCGCGACGCGTGTGGACCACGTACGCGTTGGGCGGGACCACGACGTTCTTCCAGCGGTAGAAGCCGCTGACGCGGACGTCGACGGCGGAACCGCCGACGGCGCCTCCCGGAAAGCCCGCTCGGCCTTCATCGTCGCGGCAGACGATGCCGGCGGCGACGGCCTGGACAGGCGACGCGTTGGACACCATCGGCATCTTCGCGCGCCGGGCCTTCAGATCGTACTCGAGCTGATCCTTCTGCCGAACGACCTGCTCGAGGTAGGTGTTGCGGACGACATCGGTTCCCTGGGACATGCTCATGGGTGCCTCCTTTCGCACATGGGAGTTAGAAGGAGGCGGCCCGGCGTGGTTACAGCAAAGTCAGTTTAGAACGACAGGTCAACCCGGATGCCGATCACCGTCGCATTGCGGGTGGCGCTGCTCCCGCCGGGATGCATCACATACTGGATGTCCGGTTGGAAGCTCCAGGCCGGGGTGATGAAGAACTGGTACGTGACCTCGATGACCGACTCGTACGACCAGGACCCGGGGTCGGGCTGGGCGTCCGCAAAGTCGTCGCTGATCCTCGCGTAGATCCACCCGATCCCCAGGACGTCGGCGTCGCGCCCCGGGATGGTGCCAGTCGACTTGAGCCCCGTGCTCATCCCGAAGGAGATCTGGGCGCGGTCCTCCTGCGCGAAGCCGAACCGCAGATGGAAGTCGAGAGCCCCAGGGATCGGGCCCTCCTTGTAGATCCGCTTGTCGAGGACGGCGTAGCCGCCGCCCAGGCCGCTGACGGGCTTGCCGGTGGAGAATTCGATGAAGTCGGCGGAGTGATAGAAGCCGCCGATCTTGACCATCCCGGTCAGCTGATCGTCGAAGGTCCAGCCCGCGCCGCCGATGGCGAAGAGCCCGTCCCCGTTCCTGAGACGCACGTTCAGGCCGGACCGGTTGAACTGCTCCGCCCCGGCATCCCCTTCGAAGACGGCGCCCATCAGGTAGAACCCCTTCGCCGGCTCGCAGCGGACCCGGAAGCCCAGGTCGCCCAGCGGGTAGATCGGCCAGGACAGGTTGCCGCTCAGAAAGATCGGCGCCCCGAACGACGAGTTGAACATCAGGAGGCTCGACGGGGAGATCGCGAACTCCTGGTCCGCCCCCATGATGCCCGCCCGCAGCGACAGGCCGCCGTCGAGCAGCACCTGCTGGACCCAGGCCTCGAAGACGCGGACGCCTCCCCTCGCGCTGATGTTGCTGACCTTGGTGAGATCGCCGACGTCTTCCGAGATCCCGTCGCCGGCGATCCACAGCGGATTGATCCGGGCGGATCCCCCGGTCCAGCCCAGCATCTTCTGGAAATCCGCGTCGATGACCCAGTCGAGGAGCATGTCCACCCCGGTGTCGCGCTCGAGGCCCCCATGGACGTTGGACATGATCTCGCCGGTGTAGAGCAGGCTCCAGCGGAGGCCGCCCGCCTCGAGGTCGGTGCGAACGCCGCCCAGATCGCCGAGGATCGTGTCCCGGGTCCAGAAGTCCTTCGGCTCCTCGGGGGGGGCGGCCTGCAGCAGAAACGCCGCGAGCAGGGTCGGGAGCATTCGCGGAGTATATGCTCCGTGCCGGGAAAGGGGCGAGGAAGTATGGCGGAGCTAACGAAGTCTGAACAATCCGGCGGGGGCTACTTTTTCGACTCCTGCCGAAGGGCGGCGCCTTTCTTCATGATCTCCGCGACGGCGGCTAGGCGTCGCGCCAGCCCTTCTCGATCGCGGGGGTCCAGTCCTTGCCGGAGGTTTCCTTCATCGCCTCGACCAGGCTGTCGCAAACCGGCGCGTCCTGCTCGGGTCGGACGCCGTAGTCGACGTGGCTGTTCCCGAGGACGAGGAGGTCGGACAGGACCGTCGCCGGATCTTCGAGGTACTGCACCAAGCGGTCCAGCATGTCGAAGCTTCGCGGACCCGACGAGGTCGACGCACGCGCGGACCTCTACTCGCTCGGCGTCGTGCTGCTCGAGATGCTGAGCGGAAAGACGCCGACGCGGAAGGGCGGCTGGTTCGCGGTCCCGTCGGCGCTGCCGGGCGCGTCGCTGCTGAAGCGACTGCTGGCGAAGGATCCGAAGCGGCGGCCGGCGTCGGCCGCCGAGCTCCGGGTCGGCCTGAAATCGACGCGATCGACCTAGCCTCAGGAGCCGAACCGGTCCGGCAGCGGGAGCCAGGCTTCCCCGACGATCACGAGCGCATTGTGGAGAAAGTGCGCGGTGATCGATGAACACAGGCTTCCGGATCGGTGGCGGGGCGCGATTTAGGGCGAGGCGAGCAGCAGGCCCTGGAGGATGCGGTCCAGGTCCTGGGCATAGCAGAGCCGGACCTGCATGAGGGAGGCGTCGAGCTCGCGGCTGGTCAGCTTGTCGTCCCAGGCCAGCGCAATGATCTCGCGGACCCGGGCGATGTACTGGTCGATGACGGGGACGATCTCGGGCGGGGCGCCGTCCCGGTCGGTGGCCAGGTCGGCCAGGAAGTCCTCGCCACGGTCGATGCTCTGCTTCAGGTCGCTCACGCTTCCCTATAGCGCTCCGGGCCCCGGATGTGATGAAAAAACGAATGACGATCCGGAGGTTGACTTGGCCGCGCGAACGAATACGATGCACGCGGAGCACAGGCGCCCTTGAGGGCTTAATAGGGAACCCCGTGAGATCCGGGGGCGGTCCCGCCGCTGTGACTGGAGAAGTACGCCCCTGGCCACTGCGAACAGCGGGAAGGCCCGGGACCGTGATCCAGAAGCCAGAAGACCTGCCTGTGCGGATTCAGACGGGGCCCCGGAGAAGG
>DASQOM010000198.1:0-7913 GCA_035644495.1 Planctomycetota bacterium
CCCATGATGGCCACCATCTCGCCGCGCTTCACGTTCACCGAGACGTTCTTGAGGATATGGAGGTCCATCTCCCCCATGTGGTAGATCTTGTTGAGCTTCTCGATGCGGATGACGTCGTCGCTCACCGGCCGGGCCTCCCGCCGCCGCCCCCGCCGGTGCGGCCCGGGGCGAACGGGTTCGTCATGGCGTCCGATCCCTCCTGGATCATGCCGACCAGGACCTCCTGGCCGTCCGTGAGTTCGCCTTTCAGCATGCGCGTGAAGCTGCCGTCGGTCGCGTCGGCCGACACCTTGACGGCGACCGGGCCCTCGGGGCTCTGGACCCAGACGCGGCCGGCGTTGCTGCGGCGGTCGCCCTTGGGCGCGCCCGCCGGACGGCCCTCGCCGCCGGCGGGTTTGGCCGGCGCGGGATCCGCGGCGGGGTCCTTCTTCGCGACCGCTTCCGCGGGCGGGGTGAAGCGCAGGGCCGCGTTGGGGATCTTGACCACGTCCGTATACTGCGCGATCTCGAACGACACGTTCGCCGTCATGCCGGGCAGCAGCTTGCTGCCGAGATTGTCGGCGTTGATCATCACCGTATAGGTGACCACATTCTGCACCGTCGTGGGGGACAGGCGGATCTGGGAGACCTTGCCCTTGAAGGTGTCCGTCCGGTGCGCGTCGACGGTGAACGTGACGTCCATCTCCTCCTTGATGCGGCCGATGTCCGCCTCCGCAACGCTGGCCTGGATCTGGATCTTCTGCATATCGTCGGCGATGACGTAGATGGTCGGCGCCGAAAGGCTGGCCGCGACGGTCTGGCCGACGTCGACGCTGCGCGCGATGACGATGCCGTCGATGGGGGAGATGATCGTGGTATAGCGCAGGTTGACCTGGGAGCTCTCGAGGACGGCCTGCGCCTGGTTGACGGAGGCCTCGGCGACCTTGACCTGGGCGGCCAGGGAGTCGAAGGTGGCGATCGCCGTGTCAAGGTCCGAGGCGGAGATCAGCTCCTTCTTCTGCAGCTCGCGGGCGCGGTTGAGCTCCTTCTCGGCCTGCAGCTGGCTCGCCTGGACGCGCAGCACGTCGGCCTGGGCCCTGGCGAGGTTGGCCTTGTCCTGGTCGACCTTGGCCTGGAAAGGGGAGGGGTCGATCTGGGCGACGACCTGGTTGGCCTTGACCTTCGAGTTGAAGTCGACCAGGAGCTTCTGGATGGTGCCGGTCACCTGGGTGCCGACCTGGACGAGGGCGAAGGGCTGGACGGTGCCCGTGGCGGTGACGGTGATGCGGAGGTCGCCTTTCTCGATCTTCGCGGTCCGGTACCGGATCTCCCCCTTGCCGTTCCGGAGGAAGAACCACCAGCCGGCGCCTCCGGCGGCGCCGAGGACGAGGACGAGGAGCAGCAGCTTCTTCATGGTTTCCGGATGCCTCCGATGGACCGCTCGATGGCGGCGATCGCGATCTCGTAATCGTAACGCGCCTGGATTTCCTGGGCTTTCGCGGTGGCCAGCTGGACCTGGGCGTCCGTCAGCTCGACCGACGACGCCTTGCCGACCTGGTAGCGTCCGGTGACCAGCTCCAGCGTCTCCGTCGCCTGCTGGACGGTGAGGCTGACGATGCGCAGGCTTTCCCGGGTGTCTTCGAGCACGGCATAGGCGCCGCGGAGGTCGAGGAAGATCGATTGCTCCTGGAGGGCGCGGCTCGCATAGGCCTCGCGCAGGTCGGCGACGGCGGCGTGCAGGACGCCCGTCTTCTCGCCGCCGCTGTAGGCGACCCAGTTGAGCACCGGCCCCAGGAAGGACGACCACGTGACCGGGGTCAGGGCGCCGCCCCAGGAGAAGGCGCCCGCCAGCGTGAGCTGCGGATAGAAGTCCGCGATGGCGCCGTCGATCGACGCCCGCGCGGCATTCTCGCGAAGCAGCTGCGCCTGGAGCTGCGGGTGGTATGCGCGGGCGGACTCGACGGCGTCGACGAACGACAGGCCGAACGGCCCCGCGGCGCCGGGATGCTCGAGGGTATAGAGGGGATCGGAGGCCAGTCCCAGCGAATTGTTGAGCGTGGCCTTGGCGACCGTCAGGGCGGTGCGCGCCTTGACCAGCAGGAGCTGGGCATTGCCGAGGTCGACCTGGGCCTTGGTGAGGTCGTACTTCTGGCGCGTGCCGGCCTCGACGAAGCCCTTCACCTGCTCGAGGCGCTTCTCGAACTGGCGCACGGTCTCCTCGCCGACGCGGACCAGCTCCTCCTGCTTGAGGACGTTGTAGAAGGCCTGGCGGAAGTTGAAGACCGCGTCGTTTTCGGCGGAGGCGAGGTCGGAATGCGCGGCGGCGAAGCCGGCATAGGCCTGGCGACGGGAGGCGTCGGTGCGGCCGAAGTCGTAGATCATCAGGCTGGCGCCGACGTTGCCGCCGTGGGTCTGGAGGATTCCGCTGTTGCCCAGCGTCGAGCCGCTGCGGTTCCCGTTGCCGGCGCCGCCGGATTTCTCCCAGCGATAGTCGGCGGACAGGGAGATCTGGGGGAGGTAGCCCGCGTTCACCTGCTCGAGGACGGCCGCGGCCCGCTCGACGCGGGCGCGGTTGATCGCGACGATCGGATTGTGCCGCAGCGCGAGCTGTATGCCCCGGTCGACGGTCAGGATCGCGCCGGTGCCGAGCCCGGCGGCTTCGGCGCTGACCGTCCGCTCTCCGTCGCGGCGGCTGTCGGGGTCCTCCACCTTCAAGGCGGCGTCGATTTCGGCGCAGCCCGCGAGGGTGAGGAGGGCCAGGACGGGAATCAGTCGGTTCATCGGGCGGGTTTCCCCCGGGAAAGGATGGCGTTCAGGGTGGCCAGGGCGTCGGTCATGCGGCGGACGTCGCCGCGGTCGAGGCTGCTGAGGAGCTTGCGGAGCCGCGACTGGCGGAGGCGGCGGAAGCCGGCCATCATGCGTCGACCCTTGGGCCGGAGCTGGAGCAGCACCTGCCGCCGGTCCTGGTTCGAACGGCTGCGGCGGATGTATCCGCCGTCGGCGAGGCGCTCGCAGAGGCCGGTCGCGGTCGAGGAGGAGATCCCGAGGCGCCGCGCGATCTCGCCGGGGGTCGCGGACTTTCCGTTGCCGTCCAGCGTCCACAGCACGCGCATCTGGGCGAAGGTCATGGCGCCGGACGCGGGCTGCCGGGCGGGGATGGAGAAGAAGCCGGAGAGGAACCGGTGGAGCAGGAGGTCCAGGCGTTCCGCGGCGCTCATGTGTTTCGGTGTCCAGATATTACGGTTACCGTAACATCTGATACGGTTGAGCCGCGAACTCTTCCTGGAAAAAGAGGAATTAAATGGGGCGGGGTTTGAGTTTCAGGTACTCGGCGCGGAGGGCGTCCACCTTCGCTTTCGCGGCGTCCAGGCGGGGCTTGAACGCCTCCGCGGGAGCCCGCTCGGCCGGAATCTTCTTTGCGGCCTCGGCGGCGGCCGCGTGCAGGGCGGCGGCCTGGGAGGCCGTCGACAGCGCCTCGGACCTCGTCCGGGCCAGCTCCGCCTCGGCGGCGGGGATGGCGGTTTTTGCCTTCTCGATCCCGTGCTCGCGGGCGATCGTCTGCACCACGGCGAGGTCGGCGTCCTTCTGGAGCAGATCGCAGGCCTCCTTGGCCCTCGCGACGGCCTGGGCCAGGGTCGCGTCGTCCTTGGCCTCGGCGGCATCGTCCTTCAGGTTCTGCCACAGGAGCAGGGCGGCCTCGAGGCGCTTCAGCTTCAGGGCCTCGGCCTTCTTCGCGGCTTCCAGAGCCGCCTGGGCCTTCGCGGGGCCGGCCTTGGCCTCGACCACGGCGGCTTCCGCCTTCTGGATGCCGGCCTGCGCCGCTTCGACGGCCTGATCCCCGGCTTTGGCCTTCGCCTCGGCGTCGCCGGCCGCCCGGCGGGCATCCTCGCCTTTCGCCCCCAGGGCGTCGTACTCGGCCTGAACGTTGGCCAGCTCGGCCTTGGCGGCGTAGACCTGGACGTTGAACTGGGCGGCCTTCAGACCGTCGACGCGCGCCTGCTGACGGACAACCAGGGCCTCGGCCTCGCCGGAGGCCTTCTTCGTCTGAGCCTGGGCCGCTGTGGCGGTATCGGCCGCTTTCCTGGCCTCGGTCGCCCGGGTCTGCGTCTGGACCGATTCCTGCCTCACCAGCGCGAGCGCCGGCTGCTGGGCGGCTTTGGATTCCTCCGCCTGCTTCTGGGCCGCCTGCGCGTCCGCCAGGCCCTTCTGGGCGGGTCCCATGGCGTTGGCCGCCAGGTCGGCGTCCGTCCGGGTGCGCAGCAGGGCATCCGACATCCGGGCCAGCTCCGCGGCCTTGTCGGCGGCCGCCTTCTGAGCCGCCTCGAGATCCTTGGCCTTGGAGGGATCGCTTTCCCCCTGTTTGAGGAGCTCGGCAGCGGCGTCCTGGGCCTTCTTGAGCTCCTCTTTGGTTTTCTGCAGCGCGGCGCCGCCGTCCTTGGCCAGCTGGGCCTTCTGGGCCGCTTCAGCCTGCCTCGCGGCCAGGGCCGCCTGGGCGTCCTTGATGCCCTGGGCCGCTCCCAGCAACGCCTTGTCGGCGTCGGCCAGCTTCGCTTCGGCCGCCGTCAGCGCGGTCTGCGACTCGGAGGTCTTCCGATGGGCGGCGGAAAGGGCGTCGAGGGCAAGCGCGGCGGCAGCCCCCGCCGCCTTCTGCTCGGCCCCCCGCTTCGCGGCGGCGGCCCGGGTCTCCTCGAGGGCCTTGATTTCCACGGCCAGTCGATCCGCCAGCGACGGCGGATTGGTGTCGAGCTGCCCGACCCGCCTCCCGTCGGCCACGTCCCAGACCCGGATCTCCCCGGTCCAGTCGCCCGCGATCACCCGGGCGCCGTCATGGCTGAACGTCGCCCGCAGGGCCAGATCGGTGAACGCCTCGAAGTCCTTGAGCTTCGTCCCCGCGCCGTCCCAGACGCGCGTCAGCATGTCGCGCCCGCAGGTCACCAGGCGGCCGTCGCGCGAATACTTGACCGCCGCCGCCGCCGGATGCGCCTGCCAGCTCTTGACCTTCGTTCCGTTGGCCAGCTCCCACAGGAAGACCTGGCCGTCCTCGCTCGCCGACGCCACCAGGGTCGAGTCGGCGCGCCAGCTGAGGTCGGTGATCGCGCCCTTATGGCCGTTCAGCGAATGGTGGATGTGCCCCGTCTTCGCCTCCCAGACATGAAGGCCGCCGGCGCGGTCGCCCGTCGCCAAGTACAGGCCGTCGGGGCTGAACTCCATCGCGGTGACCCAGTCCGTATGCTTCTTGATCGAGTGCAGCAGCTCGCCGTCCTTCGTCGAGTAGATCTTCACCAGCTTGCCGGGTCCGCCCAGCGCGACGTGGGTCTGGTCGGGGCTGAGATCGGCCGCCAGCACCTGGTCGAACTCCTCGCCGATCTCGAAGACGCGGTCCCCGGTCCGGACATCCCAGACGACGACGCGGCCCAGCTTCGCCCCATGGCCGCCGCCGGCCAGGAGCAGGGAGCCGCTGCGGCTGAAGCGGAGGACCGCGGGCCGCCGCTCGGGGTAGGGGAGGACCCCGGACAACTCGAGGGTGTCGGTATTGTAGAGCAGCACCTGGTGCTGGCCCGCGACCGCCGCCAGGGGAGCCCAGGGGCTGGCCGCCAGCGCGATGACGGCTTCCGCGCGCACCGTATGGATCGCCGGCTCCAGCAGGAGATCCTCGGGCATCGCGACGGGGCCCGCCGGCTTGCCGGTCGTCGACACGTTCAGGGTCAGGTCGACCTTGGGACCCTTGCTCTTCTTCGCCTTGCCGCCGGGGGCGTCGATGAGGCCGCCGTCGATCCACTTCCGGATGACGGCGATCTCGGCGTCCGGGATCTTCGCCTTCTTCGGCGGCATCTTGGGGTCCGCCAGGTGCGCGATCACCTTATAGAGCGTGCTGGCGCCGGAGTCGCCCGCGACGGCCGACTCCCCCGAGCCGCCGCCCGCCATCGCCGCCGAATACGAGGACAGGTCCAGGTCGCCCTTCTTCTTGTCCGCGTTGTGGCAGCCCAGGCAGTGCGTGGTGAGGATGGGGAGGACGTGCTCCGAGTAGTTGACCGCCGCCTCCTGCTGGGCCCCTGAAGACGACGGAAACACCAGGACCCAGAGACCCAGGGAAAACACTGTTGAAAAGATCTTCAAAGGAGAGCTGCTCGGAGTCTTTGTGTCTTGGTGTTCCATCTTCTCAATGGTTGAAGATGAATTCGTTGGCATTCAGCAGTGCCCAGAAGACATCCTCCAGCCCCTGCTTCAGCGCGTTCTTGTCCTCGGACGCGATCTGGGGAAGGATCTTCTTCACCTCGTCCTCGGCCGGCTTCCGGCCCAGGCAGCGAATATAGATCTCGTCCAGCACCTCGGGCGCCTTCTTGCCGGCGTCGAGCAGCTTCTTGACCACCGCGCCCTGCTGGATGCGCGCGTTGACGGTGTCGCCGTTCAGCAGGTGCAGGGCCTGCGAGAGGTTCGGATCCATCTTCACTTCGCAGGAGCACACCGTCTCGCGGGTCGCGCGGCCGAACGTCGTCAGGAAGTAGTTGCTGGTCTTGCCGTCGGCGATCTGCACCGCGCGCGCGCCGAGGGGAAGGCCCTTGAACTTGTTGGGCGTCTCCGTGACCTCCGAGATCACGTCCAGCAGCACCTCCGCGCGGATGCGGCGGATCGGGCCCTTCGCGAAGTTGCGCGTGTCCGTCTCGTTGGTCGCGTTCGACGCCGTCGAGAGCTGATAGCTGCGCGACGTGCAGATGTCGCGGACCAGCTTCTTGAAGTCGTACTTGTACGACGTGAACCGCTTCGCGAGCTCGTCGAGCAACTCGGGGTTGGTCGCGGGGTTCGAGACGCGGATGTCGTCGACCGGGTCGATGATGCCCTTGCCGAAGAAGTGGGCCCAGACGATGTTCGCGAGGTTGCGGGCGAAGTAGGGGTTCTCGGGCGACGCGAGCCAGTCGGCGAGCACCTTGCGGCGGTCCTTGCCCTTCACGTCGGGGACGTCGCCGCCGAGGAACTTGGGGGTCATCGTGCGGCCGCCGACGGGGTGCTTGATCTCGCCCTCGGCCTTGTCGAACACGATGCGCTCGCGCGGATCCTCGCTGTTCTTGCGGCCGATCTGGCTGAAGAACGCGGCGAAGCTGTAGTAGTCGTCCATCGTCCAGCGGTCGAACGGATGGTTGTGGCACTGCGCGCACTGGATGCGCATGCCCATGAAGATCTGGGCCGTGTTCTCCGACACCTTGAGCGTGTCGCGCTCGATCTGGTAGTAGGTCGTCGCCGGCAGGTTGAACGTGCCGCCGCTCGCGCTGAGCAGCTCCTGGATCATGACGTTGAAGGGGACGTTGTCCTCGACGCGCGACTGGAGCCAGTTGAAATAGCCGAGCGCGGTCTTGTACGAGACCTGGCGGTTGTCGTCGGTCCGGATCTGCAGCAGCTCCGCCCACTTCATGACCCAGAGCTCGCTGAACTCCTTCCGGCCGAGCAGGTCGTCGACCAGCTTCTCGCGCTTGTCCGCCGCCGGGTCGGTCATGAACTTCTCGAAGTCGTCCCGGCCGGGGAGGACGCCGATGATGTCCAGGAATGCGCGGCGCAGGTAGGCTTCGTCCGGGCAGATCTCGCTCGGGAGCATCCGCAGCAGCTTCAGCTTGTTGAAGACCAGCCCGTCGATGTAGTTCTTCTGGGGAACGTTCGTCCACTCGTATTTCA
Source organism: Planctomycetota bacterium (assembly GCA_035644495.1). Classification (GTDB taxonomy): domain Bacteria; phylum Planctomycetota; class MHYJ01; order MHYJ01; family JACPRB01; genus JACQFK01. Next base: position 7,645 of record DASQOM010000198.1, read on the forward strand.
CGCCCTTGGGGATGACGATGGCCTGGGCGCCGATCGTGAACGTCGCGAAGCGCGCGAAGACGTACGCCTCGCCGCGGACGCCCGCGGTGACGCGGCCGTCGTCGTCGATCTTGGCCGAGACGTCGTTGCTCGTCATGTAGCGCGCGAGCGAGGTGACGTCGCGGTCCGTGCCGTCGGAATACTTCGCGCGGACCGTCATCCGCTGCGCGGCGCCTTCGCCCTCGAGGACGAGCTTGGGGGGGAAGAGCTCCAGGGAGACGGGCTTGGCG
>DASQOM010000199.1:0-12536 GCA_035644495.1 Planctomycetota bacterium
GGATCGTTAATATCTTCTTAACCCTGGCCCCCTTCACAGGGAGTCCCGTCCGGGCTCTAATCAGGTGGAGGTTCACATGAACTGCCTCAGCTGCAACGTCGAGATTCCCGACTCCCTGTTCGCCGAGTGGGAGAAGACCGAACAATTCAAGGGCGGACGTTTTTCCTGCCCGACCTGCTCCGCCGAGCATGTCCGCCGCGAGATCGGCAAGACGCCGACCGGCGAGCCCCTCTACACGTTCCGCCTCTGGGGCCATCTGACGTCCGTGCGCCGCCAGCCGGTTCCGGCGGCCGCGGGCGACGAGCGTCGTCACGGGCGCCGTCCCAAGTCCTGGCGCTGAGCGGACCGAAACTTCCTTGCGCGCGTCCCTCGAAAGGCGTTCTATAGACGTCTCTTCGGGAGGATTGCCATGACCCAGCTCAGTCGACGCACGATGCTCAAAGGCGTCGCCGCGATCCCCGCGGTCGCCGCCGCCGCGATGGCGGACGACGATCCCGACTTCAAGATCAAGAACGCGCGCATCAAGCAGTCCATCATGGGCTGGACCTTCAGTCCCATGCCGACCGAGGAGCTCGCGAAGCACTGCAGGGACCTCGGCATGCACGCGATGGAAGGCGTCGACGCGAAGCACTACCCGATGATCCGCGAGCTCGGCCTGAAGATCGCGCTTACCGGGAGTCACGGATTCCAGAAAGGTCCGTGTGACCCCGCCAACCGCGCGATGGTGCTTGCGAAGATCAAAGAAGGCATCGACAAGGCCGTCGAATTCGGCGCGCCGAGCGTCATCACCTTCACCGGCTACCGCGTCGCCGGCCTGACGGACGAGCAGATGACGAAGTCCTGCATCGACACCTGGAAGGAGGTGATGCCCTACGCCGAGGAGAAGAAGGTCACCGTCTGCCTCGAGCACCTGAACTCGCGCGACACCACCCATCCGATGAAGGGGCATCCGGGGTACTTCGGCGACCACGTCCAGCACTGCGTGGACATGATCAACGCCGTCGGATCGCCGCGGATGAAGCTGCTCTTCGACATCTACCACGTGCAGATCATGGACGGCGACGTGATCCGCCACCTGCGCCAGTACAAGGACGTGATCGGCCACTACCACACGGCGGGCGTGCCCGGGCGCGGCGAGCTCGACGACACGCAGGAGCTGAACTATCCCGCGATCGTGCGCGCGATCCTCGAGACGGGCTACCAGGGCTTCATGGCCCAGGAGTTCATCCCGACCTGGCCCGACCGCGTCAAGGCGCTGCGCCATGCCGTCCGCATCTGCGACGTCTAAAAGGATGCCGGCTATTTTTGGCGGCGCCTCCGGAGCCCGGGCTTCGTGAGATCGAAGTAGGGCGCCGGCGGGTCGGCCTCGATCGGCGTCGCGCGCCGAACCGCGACCACCCGCAGGATCCGCAGCCTCTTGCCGATCGCGATCGACTCCCGACGGGTTCTCGGGCCGTCCGGCCATGGACCCTTCTGTACGTCCGCGTCGAAGCGGCGACGCGCGGCTTCCAGCAGGTACCTCCCGTAGCGCCTGTTGTCGGTCTGGAACAGCAACCGACCGCCGGGCTTCAGCACCCGCCATAGCCGCTCGAAGAACACCGCCGTCAGCATCCCGAACTGCACTTCGGCCGGATCATAGTACGGCTGGGGATGATAGACGTGGACCTCATCGACCGACGACTCTTCGCGCTGCTCCAGCCACGCGACTGCATCGCCCGCCAGGAAGAGCGCGTTGTTCGGTGCCCTGGCCGAAGCCTTCGCGACCAGCGCGGAGATGAGCTCAAGCCCGATATAGTCGTTTGCCGGATTCGAGGCCGCCGAGCGCAGCAGCCACCCGCCGTCGCCGCAGCCGATGTCGACGATCACCACGACGAGGGCTGGTAATCCTTGAAGAACTGGCCCGACGCGTGCACGCCGGTGTTCAGGCCCGCGAACAGCGGATCCAGGATTCGCGCGGCGCCGTCGACGATGTCCAGCGGCGGCTCGAAGCCCTCGCTCTTCTTCCGCGTCGCATGCTCGACCGGGTCCTCGTCCGTCACCCAGCCCGTGTCGACGGCGTTCATGTGGATCCCGTCGCGCGCGTAGTCGGCGGCCGAGGTCCGCGTCATCATGTTCAGGGCGGCCTTGGCCATATTGGTGTGCGGGTGCTTGTCGGTCTTCGTCCCGCGCGAGAAGATGCCCTCCATCGCGCTGACGTTGACGATATGGACCTCGCGCGTGCCGGCGCGGAGCATCAGCGGCTTGAGCCGCGCCGCGAGGACGAAGGGCGCGACCGCGTTGATCAGCAGCACCTCGAGCAATTCCGGCGTCGGCACTTCGGCGAGCGTCATGCGCCACGAGTTCTGCGTGCGCAGGTCGACCTGCTGCAGATCGGCGTCGAGCTTGCCCTCGGGAAACGTCTCGCGCCCGCAGGTGCGGTCGTCGTACGTCATCCGGATCTGCGAGAGCGCGGCGGAGTCGCGGATGCCGACGCCCATGCTGCCCGTGTCGAGCAGCGCCAGGCCCTTCGGCGACGCGGCCTCGTCGGCCGTCGACCGGTCGAGCAGCCCGCGGCATTCATAGTGGCTTTCGAGGATCGCGCGTTCGCCCGCGGGGAGGTCCTTCCACGCGAGCGTTTCGCGGTCGAGCAGGTGCTGGAAGAAGCCGGCCGGGCGGCGCACGGTCTGGCACGCGTTGCTGATCAGCGCGTCGAGCCGCGTCTCGCCCTGGTTCAGGTAGCGCGCGAAGATCTCGACCGACGGCGAGTGGCGCAGATCGAGGCCATGGATGCGCAGCCGCGCGCGCCAGTCGCCGAAGTCGGGCTCCGCGGCGTAGCGCCGGGCGGCGTCGTGCGGAAAGCGGCTACTGACGAGCACCCGCGCGCCGGCGCGGAGCAGCTTGAGGGCGGCCTGGTATCCGATCTTCACCCGCGCGCCGGTCACCAGTGCGGTACGGCCCGGCATCGTCGCGGTCTGGAACCGCTTCGCGTAGTTGACGTCTGCGCAGACGGGGCACAGGCCGTCGTAGAAGTGGTGCAGCTTCGTGTACGGCTCCTTGCACACGTAACAGATCCGGGGCCGGCGGATCTCTTCGGCCGGGGATTCCGGAGCGGGGAGCAGGGGGACGGGCGCGGCGAAGACCTCGGCCTTCCGCGCTTCGCGGATGCCCGTGCCTTCGACGGCGGCGCGGTCGGCCTCCAGGACACGGCGGTGCCGCACCTTGCGGATCTTCCGGGAGACCTTCAGGCGCTCGATCTTCGACGGCCGCGACAGGCGCCCGGCGGCGGTCATGAGCCGGATGTGATCCTCGCGGGAGAGCGACGCGGACAGGCCCGGATCGTCGACGATGGCCTCGAGCGCCTCGATGACGCGGAGCAGGTCGAGGTCGGCGTCGACGGAGGTTCGTGGACGCGGGGACATGGCCGGGAGTATAACATGATCCCGGAGCGTTGTCTGGTCAGGGGAGTGAAAGGGATGACCCATGACGACCGCCAAAATCAGCCTTAAAAGCATCGTGGACGTGATCAAAGCCCCGCCCAAGCACTGGGTGGGCAACGGCTTCCACGTGCACTCGATGTTCACCTATGAAGACTCGCCGGATCTGCTGAGCCCCTTTCTTTTGCTGGACTATTTCTCGGCGGAGGAATTCAAGCCCTCCGACGCGGAGCCGCGCGGAGTGGGCGAGCACCCGCACCGCGGGTTCGAGACGGTGACGATCCTGCACCAGGGCGAGGTCGAGCACCGCGACTCGGCCGGCCACGCCGGCAAGATCGGTCCGGGCGACGTCCAGTGGATGACGGCGGCGTCGGGCATCGTTCACGAGGAAAAGCACAGCCACGCGTTCACCAAGAAGGGCGGCGTCTTCGAAGGCGCGCAGCTCTGGGTGAACCTGCCCACGAAGGACAAGATGTCCAAGCCGAAGTACCAGGACCTGACGAAGGAGAAGATCCCGGCCGTCGAGATGCCGAACGGCGCCGGGACCCTGCGCGTCATCGCGGGCGAATACTTCGACAAGAAGGGCCCCGCGTTCACGTTCACGCCGATCAACCTGTGGGACATCACGCTGAAGGCCGGCGAGGTCGTGGACCTGAACTTTCCGGAGGCGCACGCGGTCGCGATTCTGGTGTTCCACGGCGACGTCAAAATCAACGGCTCGAAGCCGGTGAAACAGTCGGAGCTGGCGCTCATGACGCGCCAGGGCGAGACGGTGTCCCTTTCCGCCCAGGGCAAGGAGGGCGTCACGGTGCTCCTGATGTCGGGTGCGGCGATCGACGAGCCGGTGGTCGGATACGGTCCCTTCGTGATGAACACGCACGCCGAGATCGGCCAGGCGATCCAGGACTACGAGTCCGGCAAGATGGGAACGCTGGAAGGCTAGCGAAGAAACAGAACCGAACGCGAAGGCACGGAGACACCAGGAAGAGATTCTTTGTGGCTTCGTGCCTTTGTGTTTATTCCTTCCGTGTTACATAAGGGTACCGGGTTCATGGAGCGGGAATAGCCTCGGTCTCAGGGACAACCGTGATCATCGCCATCCTTCTGACGGCCTGCCTCCAGGACCGCCCCTTCCTCGAAAAGCACTGCCTCGAGTGCCACGACAAGGACAACGCCAAGGGCGGCCTCAATCTCGACGGACTCAAACTCGATCCCCAGGATCTCAAGAACTTCGCGGTCTGGGTCAAGGTGCACGACCGCGTCCACGATGGCGAGATGCCGCCGGACAAGAAGGCGAAGCCCGCGCGCGCCGACGTCGACGCCTTCCTGAAGTCCGTCGCGGATCCGCTGGTCGCCGCGGACCAGGCGCGCGAGGCGGCCGAGGGGCGTTCGATCTGGAGGCGGCTCAACCGCTACGAGTACGAGAACACGCTGCGCGACCTCCTCCAGGCGCCGTGGCTGCAGATCAAGGAGATGCTGCCCGAGGACGGCGAGCGGTACCGCTTCAACAAGGCGGGCGAGGGGCTCGACGTCTCCCACGTCCAGATGGCCCAGTATCTGCTCGCCGCGGAGTACGCGCTGCGCGAGGTGACGGCGAACCAGGTGGCGCGGCCGGAGACGACGACCACCCGCTACTACACGCGCGACCAGAAGTCGTTCGCGAACAAGATGAAGTTCAACGAGTTCAACCGCAGCCCCGAGCGCGCGACCTTCCCGGTCCTCGGCTTCGAAGGTCAGCCGAAGATCCGCACGGGCGACGGACAGCTCAGCGTCGGACCCGCCGACCCCGCTACGCGCGAGAAGGAGGGGATTGGCCTCGTCGCCGGCGCCTACGAGCCGCTCGAGCCGAAGTTCAACGAGTTCAAGGCGCCGCGCGCGGGACGCTACCGGCTGCGGCTCTTCGCGCAGAGCGTCTGGGTCGGCCCCGGCAAGGAGCCGAAATGGTGGGTGCCGGACCTGGACAATGTCGCACGCGGCCGGCGTCCGGAGCCGATCACCCTTTACTCGGAGATCCCGCCGCGCCTGCTGCGCCGTCTGGGCGCGTTCGACATCACGCCGGACCCGGCTGTGGCGGCGATGGAGACCTGGCTGCTGAAAGGCGAGACGATCCGGCCGGACGCGTCCCGCCTCTTCCGCTCGCGGCCGCCCAACTGGCACAACCCGCTCGCGACGAAGGAGGGCTGCCCGGGCGTCGTCTACCGCTGGCTCGAGGTCGAGGGCCCGCTGCTCGACCAGTGGCCGTCCGCGGGACACCAGCTCCTGTTCGGGGACCTGCCGATCCGCCAGACCGCGCCCGGAAAGGTCGAGATCGATTCGGCCAATCCGAAAGCCGACGCCGACCGCCTCCTGCGCGCGTTCATCCGCAAGGCGTACCGCCGCCCGGCCGCCGAAGCCGACATCGCCCGCTTCGCCCAGGTCATTCATAAGGCGCTCGACGGAGGCATCCCGTTCGCGGACGCGATGATCGCGGGCTATTCGGCGGTGCTCTGCTCGCCGGGCTTCGTCTGCCTCGAGGAGCGGCCCGGCTGGCTTGACGACGACGCGCTCGCGTCGCGGCTCTCGTACTTCCTGTGGAATTCGCCGCCCGACGACGCGCTGCGCGCGGCGGCGGAGCGCGGCGACCTGCGAAGGCCCGACACGCTGCGCGCGCTGGCGGCGCGGATGATCGAGGACCCGAAATCGACGCGCTTCGTCGACGCGTTCGTGGACTACTGGCTCGACCTGCGCCGGGTGAACGCGACGTCGCCCGACGCGGAGCTGTATCCCGACTACTACCTGGATGACCTGCTCGTGGAGTCGGCGGACGAGGAGCCGCGGGCGACGTTCGAGGAGCTGCTGCACGGCAACCTGCCCACGCGCAACGTGGTCGCGTCGGACTTCGTCGTCGTCAACGAGCGCCTCGCGGCGCATTATGGACTTGCCGGGGTCGAAGGCGTCGCGTTCCGTCGTGTGAGCCTGCCGGAGGGGAGCGTGCGCGGCGGCTTCCTCACGCAGGCGGGGGTGCTCAAGGTGACGGCCAACGGGACGACGACGTCGCCGGTCCTGCGCGGCGCGTGGGTGATGGAGCGCATCCTGGGCAAGCCCGCGCCGCCGCCGCCGCCGAGCGTGCCGGCGGTGGAGCCCGACATCCGCGGCGCGACGACGATCCGCGAGCAGCTCGACAAGCACCGCAGCCTGAAGACCTGCGCCGCCTGTCACTCGAAGATCGACCCGGCGGGTTTCGCGCTCGAGAGCTTCGACGTGCTGGGCGGCTGGCGCAGGCAGTATCGCGCGCTCGGCCAGGGGACCAAGGCCGCCGGTTACGGCAAGAACGGCCAGCCCTTCGCATTCCACCACGGGCCGGAAGTCGACGCTTCGGGCGAGCTGCCCGGCGGCGGCGCGTTCAAGGACATCCTCGAGCTCAAGAAGCTCATCCTCCGCGACGAGCGCGGCATTGCGCGCAACCTGGCGCGCCAGTTGCTCGTGTTCGCGACGGGATCGGGCGTCCGTTTCGGCGACCGCGGCCAGGTCGAGGAGATCCTGGACCGGACCGCGGATGGGGGCTACGGGGTGAAGTCGATTGTGCTGGAGATCGCCCTGAGCGGACTCTTCCAGCGTAAGTAATACGGGAGAACCGATGAACCTGGACCGCCGCCAGTTCCTGCGCAGCGCCGGAGTCGCGCTGGCGCTGCCCGTCCTCGAGCGGTACTCGTTCGCCGCGGGCGGGAAGGGCGCGCCGCCGCGCCGCATCCTGGCGGTCTGCAACAACCTCGGCCTGCTCCCCGACCGCTTCTTCCCGGCCAGGGGCGGTCGCGACTATGCCGCGTCCCCGACCCTCGAGGTCCTGAAGGGGCACCGCGAGGACTTCACCGTCTTCGGCGGGGTCATGCATCCCGACGTCGACGGCGGCCATCCCGCGGACAACTGCTTCCTAACCTGCGCGCCGCATCCGTCGAACGGCGGCTTCCGCAACACGATCTCGCTCGACCAGTACGCGGCGCAGTACATCGGGCACCTGACGCGCTTTCCGTCGCTGACGCTGGGCGTCAACATCCAGGGCGGGCTGCGGAGCCTGTCGTGGACGGCGGCGGGCGTGCTGATTCCGCCGGATGAGAAGCCGTCGGCGGTGTTCGCGAAGCTCTTCCTGCGCGGGACGGCCGAGGAAGTGCAGGCGCAGATCCGCCGCCTGGAACTGGGGCGCAGCATCATGGACGCGGTGGGCGACCAGGTCAAAGGCCTCGAGAAGCAGGCGGGCGCGCGGGACCGCGAGCGCCTCGACCAGTACTTCACGGGCGTGCGCGACCTCGAGCAGCGGCTCGGGAAGGCGCGCGAGTGGGAAAACGTGCCCAAGCCCGCGGCGCCCGCGGCGGCGCCGGTGGATCCCGCGGGCCCGAAGGAATACTTCCGCAAGACGCGGCTGATGTACGACCTCGCGAAGCTCGCGTTCCAGACGGACTCGACGCGGCTGGTGTCGATCATGCTGGACAGCGTGAACACGCCGGCGGTGGAGCTCGACGGCTGCGACATCAAGGATGGCTATCACAACCTGTCGCACCACGGCAAGTCGCCGGCGAAGCTGGCGCAGCTCGAAGCGATCGACAAGGAGCATATGCGGATGCTCGACGAGCTGTTCGCGTCGATGAAGGGCGTGTCGGAGGACGGCGCGACGCTGTTCGACCGGACGATGGTGCTCTACGGCAGCAACATGGGGAACGCGAACACGCACGTGACGACGAACCTGCCGGTGCTGCTGGCGGGCGGCGGCTTCAAGCACGGCCAGCACCTGATGTTCGACCGCGAGCGCAACTACCCGCTGCCGAACCTGTTCGTCTCGATGCTGCAGCGCCTCGGCCTCGAGGTCGACCGCTTCGCGACGAGCACCGGGACGATGCGGGGTCTCGAGCCGGCCTGAGCGCCCTCCCTTAAAACAGCCAACCCTGTTTGTGGAGATCCTGCGTTAACCTCCGGGCCGGTGGCACAATAGAACGGCATGGATCTCGATGACTGCCTGCGGAGGGCCCAGGGTGGAAACCCGGACGCGTACGTCCGCTGGTGTCTCGGACGATAAGGAGGTCCCATGCGCGCGCTCGCCATCGCACTCCTCGGCGCCCTGCTCGCGCAGGAGCAGGTGGATCAGGCGACGAAGGGCTCGACGTTCACGATGCCCGCCGACCTGACCCTCCGCGCGCGCGTCACGGCGATCACGCCCTCCGAGCCGACGTCGATCACCTGGCGCTGGGGCGGCGAGGGCCTCGGCGGCGAGGTGCAGAAGGGCGAGTTCGGCCAGAATCTCGCCGTCGGCGTCTGGTCGCCCGCGGTGCCGGTCGCGTCCCTCGTGATAGGCAAGTTTCCCGGCAAGCTCTTCCTGACGGTGATGGCCGGCAGCGGCGGCCGGAAGGGCGAGGGCGGCTCGAAGAACGTCGAGATCGAATTCGAAGTCGCGCTGAAGGGGAAGTCGCTGAAGACCTTCAAGGAGGCCGGGCCCGACGGCGGCACGGTTGGCGTCATCATCCCCGGCTATCGCCTCGCGGGCGGCAAGACGCCCGAGGATGCCGCATTCCTAGAAGAGTTCGACGGCCTCCTCGATTATGCCCGTCGTCGGGCCGCGCGGCTCGAGGCGCTGCCGGCCGCGACGGGGCCGCGTCCGTCGAAATTCGGGATCGTCACCAACCTGGGAGGCTATGGCGCCGGTCACGGCTACGGCATCCGCTATACGAACCCCGCGGTCCTGGAGGCAGAGTTGCGCGGCCTCAAGGTGCTGGGCGTGAACGGGCTCGGCGAGAAGACCCACGCGAAGGACTTCAGGCACGTCGTCTACGCGCAGCTGGGCGGCTATCCCGTGCCGTCGGCGAAGAAGGGGCAATCGATCCCCGATGCGGGCTGCCCCTTCGCTCCGGGCGTCGCGGCCCGGCAGAAGGAGATGATCGACGCAGGTCTCGGCGCCGCGCTGAAGATGGACACCGACGAGGTCTGGTGGCGCACGGAGGACGAGATCGGCGCCGTCATCGACCGCGCCCCTGAGGGGAAAGGCCACTTCGCGGCGTGCCCGACCTGCACCGCGGCCTTTCGCTCGTGGCTGAAGGAGCTGGGCGTGGCGGACTGGGCCCACGCAAAGCCTGCGGACCTGTCGGCCAAGGGCGCGGAGCCGTCGCCCATGACGTATTACACCGCGATGTTCTCGACCTACGCCTCGGCGAAGCTCTTCACGCCGCTTCGCGACGCGATCGCGAAGGCGAACGAGGAGAAGCGGAAGAACCCGACCCTCAAGCAGCCCTATGTTTATTCCTTCGCGCTCCGCGGAAACACGTTCCTGATGGGCGGGCACAGCCTCGACTTCTTCGACTTCTACCGCCACGCGGACAACGCGATGGTGTACGAGACCTCGAACCGGGACGCGCGGGTCTGGGGCTGGGACAGCACCCTCTGCGACGTGGGCCGCGTGCTCACGGAGCGGATGCATACGGAGTTCGGCGTCTACGTCAAGCCGCACCGCGGGGCGCCGGTGCAGCGCGCGCTGGCCGCCGTGAGCCGCGGCGCGAAGATGATCTACTGGTACACCTACGGGCCGGATTACGTGAAGGGCGACAGCTTCGCGGAGAACGAGGCGGCGCTCGACCTGACGGCGAAGGCGGCGGGGCTGCTCGGTCGCGCCGAGGACCTGCTCTATGGCGCGACGCTGGCCGAGGCGCCGGGGGTCGCGGTGGTGAATCCGCGCTCGTCCGAGATCTGGAACAAGGCCGCAGCCGGGGGCTCGCCCGCCGCCTACGAGAACGCGAAGTGGATCAGCACCGCGCTGGCGCACGCGCACATCCCGGTCGACCCGATCGACGAAGGCATGCTCGCGGCGGACGACCTATCGCGCTACAGCGTCATCTATGTCAGCGGCACGAACCTGACGGTCGCGGCCGCGACGAAGCTCGAGGCGTGGGTGAAGGCCGGCGGCACGCTGTATACCAGCGGCGGCGGCCTGGCGCGCGACGAGACCAACCAGCCGCTCGCCGTTCTCGAGCCGGCGCTGGGCGTCGGCCGCGGGGCGGTCGAGCTCTGGGCGAAGGTGAAGCCTTATGGCGCCACGGCGCTGGAGAGCTGGGCCGATTCAACGTCGCCCGGGGCGGCGGTCGAGATCAGCGGACCGGGCGGCAAGTTCGTCCCGGTCGTCGGTCGCGAGGCGCTCCAGCCGGCGGCGGGGACGGAAGTCCTGGCGTCGTTTGCGGACAAATCGGCCGCCCTCACGAAGCACGCGCACGGGATGGGCCAGGTCTACGTCGCCGCGTTCTTCCCGGGCCTCGAATACAGCGCGGCGCTGCGGACGGAGGACTACGACATGTCCCGCGACTTCGACGCGGTGAAGCGCGGCTTGGTCACGATCGCGTTGGCGGGGGTGCGACCGGTCGTGGACGCTTCCCAGCCGCTGGTGGAAGGACTGCTCCTGCAGAACGGCGACAGGCGCGCAGTCACACTGATGAACTGGGCCTACAAGCACGCCGGGAAGAAATCGACGACGGTGGTCTATAAGGACCTTGCGGTCGAGATCCGTGCGGATGCCAGGAAGGTGACGTCGACGGCCACCGGCCGGGATCTGCCGGTCGAGCGCACGAAGGTCGGCATCAAGGTCGTCCTGCCGCTGCTCGAAGAGGGCGATGTGCTGCGGCTGGAATAAAAGGGACCGTCACTTTTGTTCTTCGGTGTTCAGCAGGCCTTCCACGTCGTCGAGCCAGATCTCGCCCTTTTTGCCGTCCTGGCTGAAGCTGCCCTTGCCGATGTTGAGGCCGAGGCCCTTGAAGGGGCCGTGCCAGGCGCCGTCGTTCGCGCCTCCCCAGTGCTCCCCTCCGGCGATCTGCCCGGGCTTCAGCACGACCTCCTGCCAGTCCGGCGACGGCGTCAGCTTGAGGTGCTTCTGATGGATCTGGTCGCTGGAGTCCGCCAGACGGACACCGATGCCCGTCAGGGTCGGCGCCTTGATCCAGAAGCGGATCTCCTTGAAGTTCCGGTTGGAGAGCTTCGTCAGGTCGCGCCAGCCGCCGACATAGGCCCCGCCGCCCGTGAAGTCGGCCACCAATTTTCCCGACCCCTTGCTGTCCCGGCCGACCGTTGAATCGACGGAATACGATCCAGTGGCGCCCGGGAACTCCCAGCCGCCGACCCAGGCCCAGCCGCTCGCGCCGCCTTCGAAGTCGTCGATCAGGACGCGCGGCGAATTGTTCGGCCGGTCCAGCGCCCAGCCGGGAGTCGCGTCCAGCGCCCGCGCCTTCGCCAGCTCCGCGAGCTCGGCGTCCGTCGGCGGCTTCGTCCGCGTCGTGCTGACGAGGACGGTCGACACCGAGAAGCCGCGCTGATCCGTCATGATGCGGACGCGCCGCGTGCCGGGCGCGCTGACCTTGGGAAGGGGCAGCTCCATCCACTCCCAGCGAGCGGGCTTCTTGATCTCGTCCTTGGGATGCGTCGGCTTGAGGCCCTTCACCGGCGGCCGCGTCTCGACGGCGGCGGAACCTCCCGGATCGGCGGGGGTCTTCTTCCTGGTCTTGGGATTGACGTCGACCAGCCCGGTGGCCTGCCAGTAGAACGTGAACGTCTCCGCGCAGCAGGCGCCGACCAGGATCCAGCAGTGATAGGGGGCGCCGGGCAGCGGATCATACTCCCACTCCGCCCAGTTGCGGTTGGCCAGGTTGGCGTCCGAGTCGGCGACCGACTCCAGGCGCTCCTCCTTGTAGGGCGCGAAGCTGCCGGCGAACGTGAAATCGGGCGTCAGGAAAAGGTACTCCTTCCCGGACTCGGCGCGACGGTCGATGCGCGCCTGCTGGCGGCGGACGACGCCCGTCGCCGCGTGCTTCGCCTTGAGCGTCTTATAGGCCTCGATCGACTTTTCGCGCGAGTCCATCGCCCGCCAGTCGTGTTCCGCCGCGTAATAGAGCTCGCGCGCGGCGGCCTCCTCGGGCGGAGCCTTCGGCGGCGTTGGCTTCAACGCCCAGTATTTCGCCGCGATGCCGTCCGCCCCCCTCGCCGTCGCGGCGTCGCCGTCGAGGAGGGCGAAGAGCGCGGGAATGAGCGGATCCTGCGACTGCGCCTTCAGGAGCGGCACAAACGCATCGGCGCGCACGTCGAGCCACTCGACGAAGACGGTCGGCTTCTTGGGCTCGAGGAAGA
>DASQOM010000200.1:0-20474 GCA_035644495.1 Planctomycetota bacterium
CCGACTGGCCGACCTATCACGGCTCGTACTCGCTGACCGGGGTCTCGAACTCGTCCCTCCCCGAGGTTCCGGAGCGCCTCTGGAAGTTCAAGGCCGGCAATCGCGTCGACACCACCCCGGTCGCCGCCGACGGGCGGATCTACTTCACCACCGCCAAGGGCGGGCTCTTCGCCGTCGACTTCAAGGGGCAGGAAATCTGGAAGCAGTCGATCGCTCCGGACTGGTTCACGTCGCCGCCCCTCTTCGCGGACGGCCGTCTGATCCTCGGCACGGGGAAGGGCGTCCTGCGCTCGTATGCCGCGGCCGACGGCAAGGAGCAGTGGACCTACGATGTCGGCGGCAGCGTGCAAGGCACGCCCAACCGCATTGACCTCGAGGCGGGGAAGAAGGGGGTGGTCGCCATCTCCCAGAGCGACGGCTCGCTGCACGGCATCGACCTGGCCACCGGCAAGGGCGTCTGGAAGATGCCCGCGGTGGACCGCTGCGACGGCTCCGCGGGCGTCGGCGGCGACCATATCGTGATGGGCAGCTGCGCCTCCGCGTTCCACATCTACTCGGTGAGCAAGGCCGCGAAGGTCACCGACGTGCCGCTCGGCGGAGACAACCAGGTCGCCGGCGGCGTCGCCCTCTCGGGCACCCAGGCCTACGCCGGCACGCGGAGCGGCAAGCTCTGCGCGGCCGACATCGCCGAGGGCAGGCTCCTCTGGACCTTCGCGGACGGACAGGGCGAGGCGTTCGCCACTCCGGCCGTCAACGACAAGCTCGTGATTTACGGAGCGGACGACGGCAAGCTTTACGCCGTCGACCGCGCGAAGGGGACGAAAGTCTGGGCGTTCGACACGGGCAACCGCCCTCTGTCGCCGGTCATCGCCCGCGACAAGGTCGTGGTCTCCTCCGGCGGGTCCCTGTTCCTGCTGGACCTGGCCGGGGGCAAGAAGCTCTGGTCGACCCCCGTGAGCGACGATACCACGTCCCCCGCCGTCGTCGGGGGCATGATCCTGGTGGGCGGCGACGACGGCACCGTGACCGCCTACGGCCGCAAATAAGACATGCCCGACTCCGGACCGATTCTCGAGCTGGCCGGGGTGACGAAGTCCTATGTCTCGCCCGAAGGCGCGGAGACGCCGGTGCTGCGCGGCGTCGACCTGACTCTGGCGGCGGGCGAATCCCTCGCCGTCTCCGGCCCGTCCGGCTGCGGCAAGAGCACGCTGCTCAATATCATCGGCACGCTCGACCGCCCCGACGCCGGACGCGTGGCGCTGTCCGGCCGCGACGTCTCGGCCCTGTCCGAGACGCAGCTGGCCGAAGTCCGCTCGACCGTCATCGGCTTCGTCTTTCAATTTCATCACCTCCTGCCGCAATGCAGCATCCTTGAGAACGTGCTGGTTCCCACGCTGGTCGCGAAGGGGGCCGACGACGTCGAAGGCCGCGCGCGGAAGCTCCTGGACCGCGTCGGGCTCGGCGCGCGGCTGTCCCACCGTCCGGGACAGCTGTCGGGCGGCGAGTGCCAGCGGGCCGCGGTCGTCCGCGCCCTGATCAACAGGCCGAGGCTCCTTCTGGCGGACGAGCCGACGGGCTCGCTCGACCGGGCGAGCGCCGAGGCGCTGGCGCAGCTGCTGGGCGAGCTCAATCAGGAGGAGGGCGTCGCGCTGATCACAGTGACCCATGCCGCCGACCTGGCCGCCCGCGCGGGCCGCGTCGTGCAGATGAGGGACGGCCGGCTCGGGCCGGCCGCGACGTGAACGGCGCCACGCTGGTCCGGCGCGGGCTCGCCTTCTACCGCCGCACCCACCTGGGCGTGATCGCCGGCTGCGCGGTCTCCGCCGCCGTCCTGGTCGGCGCGCTCTTCGTCGGCGACTCCGTCCGCGGCACCCTGGAGCGCATCGCCCTGGCGCGGCTCGGCCGCGTCCATCACGCCCTCGACAGCGGCGGCCGCTACTTCCGGCAGGGCCTGTCGGCGCGGATGCGGGACGGGCTCAAGACCGACGTCTCGGCGGTCCTCCACGTGCAGGGCATGGCGCTGAACGACGACCCCAAAGGCGGGCACCGGCAGATCAACCGCGTCGAGATCGCCGGGGTCGACGCGACCTTCTTTTCGCTGGCGGAAACACCGCCCGCGATGAAGCTGAAGGCGGGCCAGGTCGCCCTCAACCGGAAGCTGGGCGACGCCCTCGGGGCAAAGGCGGGCGACGAGGTCGCGCTGCGCATGTTCAAGCCGGGCTTCCTGTCGCGCGAGGCGCCGCTCGCGTCGCGCAAGGAGAAGGATACGCGCCGCAGCCTCGTCACCGTCGCGGCGGTCCTCACGGACGCCCAGATGGGGCGCTTCAGCCTCAAGTCCGATCAGGCCGGCCCTTATACCGCCTTCGTCGACATCGCCTGGCTGCAGGAGACGCTGGACCTGAAGGAGCGGGCGAACTTGCTTGTCGCGGGGGAGAGCGCGAAGGATCCGCGCGAGTGGCTGCGCAGCGCCTGGACGCTGGAGGACCTGGGCCTCGGCTTCCAGCAGCCCGAGGGCGGCAGGGTCGTGCAGCTGCAGAGCGACCGCGTTTATCTGGAATCCCCGGTCTCGACTCCGGCGCTTGCGCTGCGGGCGGACGCGGTCGGCGTGCTCTACTACCTCGTCAATTCGATCTCCACCGGGTCGGGGAAGTCGACGCCATATTCCTTCGTCACGGCGATCGCCCCCGCGGCCGGCGCCGCGCTGGGGCCGGTTCCGCCGGGGATGAAGGACGACGAGATCCTCGTGAACCGCTGGCTGGCCGACCAGCTCGCGGTCAAAGAGGGCGACCGCGTCGAGATCGCCTATTCGGAGCTGACGCCCCAGAACGAATTCGTCGAGAAGCGCAGGCCGTTCACGGTGCGTGGCGTGGCGCCGATGGAGTCGCTCGTGGCGGAGAAGGACCTGGTCCCGCATTTCCCCGGGTTGACGGACGTCGAGGGCTGCAAGGACTGGGACATCGGCCTGCCGCTCGAGGAGAAGCAGCTCAAGGATCCGGCGAACGAGGCGTACTGGAACACCTGGAAGCAGACGCCGAAGGCGTTCGTGACGCTGGCCGCCGGCCGGGGGATGTGGGGCAACCGCTACGGCGATCTGATGGCGGTGCGTTATCCCGCGGCGCTGACGAACGCCCGGGAGCTGCGGGATTCGCTGCGCGAGCACCTCCATCCCGAGGAGACGGGCCTGATGTTCCGCGACGTCCGCAGCGCGGCCCTGAAGGCGGCGAACGAGTCCATGGACCTGGGCCAGCTCTTCCTCGGCATGAGCATTTTCCTGGTGGCCGCGTCGCTGATCCTGACCGCGATGTTCTTCGTCTTCACCGTGGAGCAGCGCGCGAAGGAGATGGGCGTGCTGCTGGCGGTGGGCTATCCGCGCTCGAGGGTCCGCCGGCTCTTCCTCGGGGAGGGGCTCGTCCTGGCGGTCGCCGGTTCGCTCGCAGGGATCCCGCTCGGCTGGGTCTTTGCCAACGCGCTGGTCTGGGGGCTCGGATCCGCCTGGAGCGGCGCCGTGGCGGAGACGGCGATCGAGTTCCACGCGCGGGCCGTGACGGGCCTGGCGGGCGCCGCCGCTGCGGCCGTCATCTCGCTGGGCGCGATGGCCCTCGCCCTTCGCCGCCAGTCGAAGCGGCCCGTGCGCGAGCTGGTGGCGGAGGATTTCTCCCTGTCGCTGGAGCGGCCGAAGTCGGGCAGGGGAACAGGGCGGGCCGTGATGTTCGTCTTGGGTTTCGCCGGCGCGGCGGCGATCTCGATCGGAACCCTCGCCTCGAAATCCCCGCGGCCTGCGGAGGGCTTCTTCGGCGCCGGCGCGCTCCTGCTGATCGGCGCCCTTGCCGGCGTCCGCATCCTGCTTGCGCGGCTGTCGGCGACGTCGGCCTCGCGGCTCTCGATGGCCGGCCTCGGCATGCGCAACGCCGCCCGGCGGCCGGGACGGAGCCTGGTGGCGGCGGGCATGCTGGCGTCGGGCTGCTTCGTGGTCTTCGCCGTCTCGGCGATGAAGGAGGATCTGTCGACGCAGTCCGGCGAGCGTCTCTCCGGCACCGGCGGCTTCCGCCTCTATGCGGAGTCCAGCATCGCGATCCCGCAGGACCTGGACGACGACCGCGGCCGGGCGAATTACCGCCTGACCGACCGCGACCTCCTCAAGGACGTGTCGATCCTGCCGCTCCGCGTGCGCGAGGGAGACGACGCCAGCTGCCTGAACCTGAACCAGTCGCTGACGCCGCCGCTCCTGGGCGTTGATCCGGCCCGGATGGCGAAGCTCGGAGCGTTCGCCGGCGCGGAGCTGTGGAACCTGCTCGAGAGTCCGCCGGCGGACGGCGTCGTGCTCGCGCTGGTGGGCGACTCGGCCACGGCGATGTGGAAGCTGAAGGTCGGCGTGGGAGAGAAGGACGGCGCGCTGCTGGACTATATCGACGAGCACGGCCACCCCTTCAAGATCAAGCTCGTCGGGGCGCTCCCGCCGCGGCTCACGGTGCTGCAGGGGCGCCTGCTGATCTCGAACCGGGACTTCACCGCGCACTATCCTTCCGAGGGCGGGTTCAAGACGTTTCTCGTCGACGCGCCGGCCGGAGCGGAGGAGAAGGTCCGGCAGTACCTTTCGCAGCGGCTGGAGACGGCCGGGTTCGACGTCGTTCCGTCCGTCGAGCGCCTGAAGGAATTCTATGTCGTCGAGAGCTCCTACCTGCGGCTCTTCATGGTGCTGGGCGGCCTGGGGCTGCTGCTGGGCAGCGCGGGGATGGGCATCCTCGTGCTGCGGCACGTGATCGAGCGGCGCGGCGAGCTGGCGCTGCTGCGCGCGGTGGGCTATACGAAGAACGACGCTGCGCGCGTGGTGATGGCCGAGCAGCGCTTCCTGCTCTCCGCGGGCCTGGCGGCGGGGACGCTGGCGGCCGCGCTGGCGGTGGCCCCGGCGGCGCTGCAGCCCGGGAACTCGATCCCGTTCGGGCTCCTGGCGGGATTCCTGATCGGGACGGCCGCGCTCTCGCTGCTGTGGATCCGCATCGCGGCAGGCGCCGCCCTGCGCGCGGCGCTGGTGCCGGCGCTCCGGTCGGAATAAGGGTTCAACGCCCCCGCAGCTGGCGGAAGAGCGCGACGGCGAGCACGGCGAGCGCCGCCGCCATCAGGACGACGAGCCCGAAGCGGAGCATCAGCTTCTTGCTCAACCTCGGGCCCTGCTCGATGCGGTCCTTCACCGCCGCGCGCAGCGGCTCGTTGCGGACGAACGTCGGTTTCGAGGTCAGCCTGCGGGTCTCCGCCGCGAACGCGTAGATCGTCGCCGGGCACTCGGGATTGGAGTTGTCCGCGCTCGAGGACAGCACCCCCGCCTGCACCAGCCGGTTCGCCTCGCCGACCTCGTTGCTGGGGCAGCAGCCGTCCTTCTGGGCCGGGTCGCTTCCCGTCAGGATGAAGTAGTCCTCGCCGCGCTCGAGGACGGTTTTCAGGCGCTTCCTCATCGCCGAAGAGACGTCGTGGATCGCGTCCAGGTCCTCCGGCTTGTCGTTCTCCAGCAGGCAGATCGCGCCCCGCTCCTTATAGAGCTCGGCATAGTTCTTCGGGTCCGTCGCCGCGGACCAGATCTTCGGATTGACCCAGACGCCCTCGAAGCGCTCGAGGTCGCCGGCCTGCTCGGCGGGAAGCCGCAGCGGCTGGCCGCGTCGCAGGATCGAGCCGTCCTTGAGGACGAGCAGCTTGAAGGGGCCCGGATAGAACACGACCACGCGGTTGCGGGTGCCGGCCGACAGCCCCAGCCACGCGACCAGCCGCTTCGCGTCCGCCAGGAACGGATCGCGTCCCGGCGGCGTCGCATCCGCCCCGTTCAGGAGCAGGCGGCCCTCGTCGTCGAGGGCCGCGGCTGCGGGACCGCTGTAGCCGGTCCCCTGCGGTCCCGTCTTGTGCGCCAGGATCTTCAGGCCCTCGGTGCGGTCGACGCGCATCCCGCGGAAGCCCGCCCGCTCCGCGGCGAGCAGCAGCGCCGAGACTTCCGTCGGCCGGCACTGGATGGTCAGCGTCCCCTGGCCGGAGAGGCTGCGGTGCGCCTCCACGACGAGCTCGGGCGGCGGGGAGACCAGGGTCTTTTCGCGCGCCAGGATGCCGACGCCTTGAGGGTCCATGTCAGGCGAGCGCCTTCTGCTTCTCCACCGCGGCCCGCAGCGCGGCGCCGAGGCCGGCCACCGCCGCCGGCGTCGTGTGCCGTCCCATCGAGATCCGCACCGTGCCCAGGGCCTGTTCGCGCGTCCGACCCATCGCCATCAGCGGGCGCGACGGCTCGCGCTTCCCGGACCCGCAGGCCGATCCCGCGGAGATCTCGTAGCCGCGCAGGTCCATCTCGAGCACCAGCTCCTCCCCGATCAGGCCGGGGAAGGAGATGGAGACCAGTCCCGGCAGCCCCGCCTCGGCGTCGGAGTTCACGATGGCGTCCGGAAACGCGGCCTTCAGATCGACGACCAGCGACCGGGCCAGCGTGCGGAGCCGGGGCGCCTCCTCGTCGAGGGCGCGGACGCTCAGGTCCAGGGCCACCGCCGCGGCCAAGAGGCCGGTGACGTTCTCGGTGCCGCCGCGGATCCCCGACTCCTGGCCGCCGCCCGCGATGAGCGGCGGGAGGTCGACGTTCCGCGCGATCAGGCCGCCCACGCCGGGAGGGCCGCCGAACTTGTGCGCCGAGAAAGTGTAGTACGCGAACGGCAGCTCCGACAGGGTCAGCGGGAGGTGGCCCACCGACTGGACGCCGTCGACGTGCAGCGGGACCCCGGCGGCGGCGCAGGCCTCGCCCAGCGCCTTCACGTCGTTGAGCACGCCGGTCTCGTTGTTCGCGTGGAGGATGCTGACGAGCCCGGTCTTTCGCGACAGCTGGGCGTCGAGCCGCGCCGGGGAGATCCTCCCGTCGTTGCCGACGTCGAGGACGTCGACGCGCTTCCCGAAGAGCTCCTTCGCGAACCACGCGGAGGCGTGGGCGTCCGCGGCGAGCAGCAGACGGGCGGACGGGTCGGCGTCGAGGGCGCCGCGGATCACGAGGTTGTTCGCCTCGGTGGCGCCGGAGGTCAGCACGAGGCGGCCGCCTTCGAAGCCCAGCTTCGCGAGGACGGCGTGCCGTGCGCGGTCCAGGGCCTCGCGGACCTGCCTTCCCCGGCCATGGGTGGAGGACGGGTTTCCGAAGAGCAGGACGCTCGCCTCCTCGAAGTACCGGAGCGCCTCGGGGAAGGGAGGCGCGGACGCGGCGTAGTCGAAATAGGCCTCTGTCGTCATGGGGCTCCGTGTATTGTAGGGCCCCCGGCGGATTTTTTCATCCCGGATTCCGGTTCCATGGCACTTGCTGGACGAAAGTCCGTATTAATCGTAGCTTAGGGAACTTCAGCAGCGGGACTCGGGACCCCCATATAGTGAGGATCAATTCCATGAGCCTTTCTCGCCGGGATTTCCTGAAAACGACGGCGGCCGCGGCGGCCCTGTCCGCCTCAGCCATCCCCAACGTCCACGCCGCGGGCGGCGACACGGTCCAGGTCGCCCTGGTCGGCTGCGGCGGCCGCGGCACGGGCGCGGCGGCCGACGCGCTGTCCGCCAAGGGCGGCGACGTCAAGCTGGTCGCGATGGCCGATGTCGTCCAGAACAAGCTCACCAACAGCTATAAGGGGCTCGCGAACGACTTCAAGGAGCAGGTCAAAGTCCCGGAGGACGCGCGCTTCCTGGGCTTCGACGCCTACAAGAAGGCGATCGATCTGCTCGGCAAGGGTGACGTCGTCATCCTCACGACGCCCTGCGGTTTCCGCCCGCTGATGTTCAAGTACGCGATCGAGAAGGGCGTGAACGTCTTCATGGAGAAGCCGATCTCGGTCGACGGCCCCTCGAGCCGGCGCATGCTGGAGCTCTCGAAGGAGGGGGACGCGAAGGGCATTAAGGTCGGCGTCGGCCTCATGGTGCGCCACTGCAAGGGCCGCCAGGAGCTCTACAAGCGCATCCGCGACGGCGAGATCGGCGACATCACGTCGATGCGCGCGTACCGCATGCATCCGCCCGCCGGATCGCCGTTCTCGACGCCGCGGCCGGAGACCGAAAAGAGCGAACTCATCTGGCAGATCAAGCGCTTCCACAGCTTCATCTGGGCCAGCGGCGGCCTCTTCAGCGACTACTACATCCACCAGATCGACGAGTGCTGCTGGATGAAGGATGCCTGGCCGGTGTCGGCGGAGGGCGTGGGCGGCCGGCAGAACCGGGGCGACATGGTGGATCAGAATTTCGACAGCTACGGCGTCGAGTACAGCTTCGAGGACGGGACGAAGTTCCACTACTACGGCCGCCACATCATCGGCGCGCCGAGCAAGTTCTTCAGCGGCGTGCACGGCACGAAGGGCTCGGCGGTCGTCTCCCTGCACGGCCATACCCCCGGCGAGGTGCGCACGTTCAAGTCCCAGGCGATGGAGGACAAGGACCTGATCTGGGCCTTCCCCCAGAAGCCGCGGGAGCCGAATCCGTATCGCACGGAGTGGCAGGACCTCATGGACGCGATCCGCAACAACACGCCCTACAACGAAGTCCCGCGCGGCGTGAAGGCGAGCCTCGTGACCTCGATGGGCCGCATGGCGGCGCACACGGGCCAGATCATCACGTACGACAAGCTCTTCGCGTCGAACTGGGAAGCGGGCGCGGGAATCAACGAGTTCACAGGCCCCGACAGCGCGCCGCCCGTCAAGGCCGACGAGCACGGAAAGTATCCGATCCCCGAGCCGGGACAGAAGCAGGACCGCGAATACTAGATCCGGAAGCCCGATGCATGCGTTGGCCCTGATCCTGGCGCTGGCGGTCCAGGAGCCGAAGACCGAGACGATCGCGATTCCCGGGACGGACCTCAAGTTCGACATGGTCTATGTCCCGGGCGGCAAGGCGACGCTCGGGAGCCCGCCCGGCGAGACCGGCCGAACCTCCGACGAGCTTCCCCCGCACGAGGCGGCCCTGCAGCCGTACTGGATGAGCCGCACCGAAGTGACCTGGGAAGCCTTCGTGAAGTACTTCGAGAACCGCAAGGCCTTCAAGGTCGACGGCGTCACGCGCCCCTCTCCCCCCTATGAACCGCCCCACGGCAAGATGGGCGTCGGTGCGCATCCGGCGGTCAGCATGCGCTGGCACGGGGCGATGGGGTACTGCGAGTGGGTGTCGACGCTGACCGGCCGGCGCTTCCGGCTTCCGACGGAGGCCGAATTCGAATATGCGACGCGGGCCGGATCCACGGCGGCCGCTCCCGCGAACCCCGACGACGTCGCCTGGTACGACGCGAACGCCCAGAAAAAGACCCAGCTCACCGGCACGAAGAAGCCCAACGCCTTCGGCCTGCAGGACCTGTCGGGCAACGTGTGGGAGTACGCCCTCGAATACCACTCGGGCCCGGACTACGATCCGGTGCTGCGCGGCGGCAGCTGGGCCAGCCCCCGTGAGGAGCTCCGCTTCGCAGCCCGGATGCAGATCAAGCCGGAGTGGTACGACCGGGACCCGAACCGGCCGCGCAGCGTGTGGTGGCTCACCGACGGGACCTTCGTCGGCTTCCGCCTCGTCTGCTTCGCCGCCGCGCCGAAAAAGGACCAGGACGCGTACGTCGCGAAGGTCAAGGTGACGGAGCTCAAGGTGAAGGAAGGCACGAAGGGCAACGGCCGCGTGAGCGGGACCCTGAAGAACGCCGGCGACAAGGCCCTCGACGAGGTCGAGTTGACGGTGTACTACGTCGACGACGACGGCAAGCCGATCTTCGAAGACAACAAGGCTCGGCCGTCCTTCAGCAAGGCCTGGCCGGTCCTCGTCAACAGCGACCATCCCGGCGACCACGCCCGCCCGCTCAAGCCCGGCGAGACGCGAGCCTTCCTGCTCGACGTGCCCCAGCCCTTCGACGTGGACACCGAGCCGACGAAGGTGGGCGCGAGGGTCAGCGCTCTCCAGTTTTCGAAGTGACGCTTACTTCGAGAAGCGCAGCGCAGTGACCTGGCCGCGCAGGTCGATCTTGGGATCCTTGACGTTCTCGACGTCGAAGCTGAGCGGCAGGTCCACGGAAAACGGCCGGGTCTCCCCCGGCTTCAGCGGCTGCGCGATCGCCGCTCCCCAGGCGCTGTTGACGAGGACCGGCCAGGTTTTGCTGAACGTGGCGCGTCCGGGCTTGGCGCTGCTCTGGTCGATCCAGTGCGGGGTCGTTCCGTCGGCCTCCATGTAGTAGACCTTGAGTTCGACCTCGTCGAGGGATCGATCGCCCGCGTTGCGGATCTCGCCCTTCACGGCCCGATACGGTGCGGGCGAATTCTGCGTCATGAGGGTCTTCTCCTCGCTGCCGGTGATCTTCACCTCGAGCTTCGCCGCGTAGGCCTCGCGGTCCTGGAGGTCCGACGCGTCGGTGACGCAGGCGATGCGGAATCCCACCGACACCGTATGCGCGGTCAGCCACCAGACGCTGCGCGGCGGGTTCGAGTCGTCGTCATACCACTTGAGAGGGATGCTCTGGCGGTTCGCGAAGCGCAGCTCGCGGGGCACGGAGCTCCAGCAGCCGCCCCGCACGACGGGGCCGTAGTCGGGGGGAGCAAACGGCTCCAGCCCGTACTCCCAGACGTTGCCGATCAGGTCCTGGAGGCCGAACGCGTTGGACTTCAGTTCCCCCACGTTGTGGGTCCGCCCCTTGCTGTTGCCCTTATGCCAGGCCGTCTCGTCCGGAGGATCGGGCGCCGCGCCGTCCGAGCCCGCCCGTGCCGCGTATTCCCATTCCGTTTCCGTGGGCAGCCGGAAGTATCGGCCCGTCTTCTGCGAGAGCCACTCGCAATACATCACGGCGGAATGCCAGCGGGCGTTCGTCATCGGCCGGGGATCCGTCCGGAAGTCGTCGGGGATGTTCTCGATGAAGAACGAATCGGCGTTCGTCGGGCGCGTCACCCCGTCCAGATTCTTCGAGTTGCGGAACGCGTTGAATTCCTTCCAGGTCACCTCGCGGGCGCCGAGGCGGAAGGGCTGCAGCGTCACCTCGCGGCGTTTCTCGTCCTCCCGGCGGCCCGTCTCCGCGTCCGGGCTGCCGATCGTCGCCTTGCCGCCGGGGAGGGCGACCAGATCGAACTTGAGCTTGGTGCCCGGGACGTCGACGGTCTCGACGGACTGGACGGCGAGCAGCAGCAGGAGGCTCAGCATTCCTGAGGATGATACGCCTGCCGCCGGGGACGTGTGCTACGATTGGGGTATGCGCCTGGAAGACATCACCTTCAAAACCCCCTGTACGGTGTCGTGGGAGGTCATGAAGGGCGGCGGGAGCCAGGTCCGGCATTGCCCGACCTGCGACCGCGACGTCTACAACCTTTCCGCGATGACCCGGGAGGAGGCCCAGGCCTTTCTCGACAGCACCTTCGGCCGGTTTTCCTGCGTGCAGCTCTGGAAGCGCGACGACGGCATCGTCGTGACGTCGGATTGCGGTCCGACTCCGCCGTCGCCCCGCCCGATGCTCCGTTCGGCCGGCGCTCCCGTGATGCCCCCGCACTGAGCCGGTCTGTTGACTCTCCTGCCGTCCAGCCGGTGTAATACCTCCGTGAGACACAACCTGATCCGGACCGCCGTCGCCCTGGGGCTCCTGGCCTCCTTTGCCGACGCCGGAAACGAGGAATGGTCCGGCTGGCGCGGACCGCGCCACGACGGCACCTCGCTCGAGAAGGGCTTCCCCCTCCGCTGGAGCGCCACGGAGAACATCGTGTGGAAGGTCGCGATTCCGGGCAAGGGCCACTCGTCGCCCGTCGTCTGGGGCGACCGGATCTTTCTCACCACCTGCATGGAGGACGGCGGCGACCGCAAGCTGCTCTGCCTCGACCGCAAGGACGGCCGCCTGCTCTGGGAACAGGTGATCCTGACCGTGCCCCTGGAGCGCAAGCACGGCCTGAACAGCTTCGCGAGCTCGACCCCCGTCACCGACGGCAAGCGGATCTGGGTGGCGTTCCTGGAGGAGCCGCGCTTCGATGTCTTCTGCTACGACCTGGACGGCAAGCTGCTCTGGAAGAAGTCGCCCGGCGAGTTCCACTCGGTCCACGGCTTCTGCAGCTCGCCGGTGCTCTACAAAGACCTGATCATCTTCAACGGCGACCAGGATGCGGTCGCGTACATCGTCGCGCTGGACCAGGCCACGGGCGAGGAGCGCTGGCGGACGGACCGGCCGAACCGGACGCGGTCGTACGTGCCGCCGGTCATCTTCGAGGCCGGCGGGAGGACCCAGCTCGTGCTGAGCGGCAGCAAGTGTGTCGCCTCCTACGACCCGGACACGGGGAAGCAGATCTGGATCATCGACGGCCCGACGGAACAGTTCGTCGCGAGCATGGTCTACGCGGACGGCGTCTTCTTCATCTCGGGCGGCTTCCCCCAGTACCACGTGCTGGGAATCAAGCCGGACGGGGAGGGGAACGTCACGAAGTCGCATATCCTCTGGCGGGACAAGGGCCAGGAAATCTGCTCGTACGTCCCGTCGCCGGTCGCCTGGGGCTCGCATTTCTTCATCGTCTCCGACGTCGGCACCGCGACCTGCTTCGAGGCGAAGACGGGGAAGCGGATGTGGAAGGAGAAGCTCGGGAAGCACCACAGCGCGTCGCCGGTCGCCGCGGGCGGGTATCTCTATTTCCCCGACGACAAGGGCGTGACGCACGTCGTGAAGGCGGGCCCCGAGTTTGAGCTGGTGGCGAAAAACGAGCTGGGCGAGGACGTCTACGCGTCGCCCGCGCTGTCGGGCGGCCGGATCTACCTGCGGACGGCGAAGAGCCTGGTCTGCGTCGGAGAAGCCGCGAAGTGAGCGCCGAGGCGGCCGCGCCGGTGCCGGCGGAGGACTGGGTCGAGGTGTATCGGGGCGCGCGCCGGCGGGGGCACATCGTCATCCGGGTGCTGACGGACGCGAGCATCCCGTCGCGCGACGCCCGGCGCCTGGGCCTCGTCGCGGCCAAGCCGCAGGAGGGGGTGGTCCAGGTCCCGAAGGACCGGGCGGCGGAGGCAACCGCGATGATCGAGCTGCTGAAGAAGAACTTTCCCGTGCTGTTTGCAGCCGGGCCGGCGAAGAGCGAATGAGGGACTTCGCCCTGTCCCCGGGACGCGAGCTCGACGCCCTGGTCGCCGAGAAGGTGATGGGCTGGCTCTCCGTCCACAAGCAGTCGATCGCCAACGCCATGGGCCAGCACGTGATGGACGACTATGTGGGGTTGCCGACGTCGACGTCGACGATCCCCCAGCTGGTGCCCCGCTACAGCACGATGATCCAGGAGGCCTGGAAGGTCGCGGACGAATTGCGGGGCCGCTCGCAGTTCGTCGCGGTGATCTCCGGGCTGGGACCGCAGGGCGTGCAGCCCTGGATCTGCAAGATCAACCGCGACGGCGGCTTCATCGAGGAGCGCGCCGATGTGCCGGCGGTGGCCATCTGCCTGGCTGCCCTCAAATCCGTCGGCATCGCCTGAGCGCCAAAATCAACCAGGTTGATTTTTTGGGAGTAAGAAAAAAGGCCCCGTTCCCTGCGTCACGGGGCCTTTCTTGAAGCCTGCTTCTGAACTACTTCGCGGGCTTGATCACGTCCGCCTTGTCCAGCTTGACGTGATAGCCGGCCGCGTTGACGGCCTTCACCAGCGCGGCGGGGTCGAACGCGCCCTTGACCGTGAACGAGGCCTCCTTGGCCTTCGCGTCGTCGGACTCGACCCCTTCCACGCCCTTGATCGCCTCTTTGAGGGCCTTGCTGCAGGACTCGCAGCAGTTGTGCGCGCCCTTGAAGGTGCCGCTCGACAGCTTGACGGCCTTCGCCTTCGGGGGCAGGAGCGTGCCGCTGTCGTCCTTCATCGAGAAGGGCTTCTCGACCTCGCCCCAGAAGCCGGCCGCGGCCAGCTTGTCGAGGGCGGCCTGGGCGACCTTCTCGTCCTTCGCGGTGAACGTCAGGGTCTTGGACGCCTTGTCGGCCTTGGCTTCCTTGCCGCCGCCGTCCTCGACCGCCTTCGTCGCGGCGCCTTCGCAGCCGCCGCAGCAAAGGTGCATGTTCTTCACTTCAATCTTCACCACGGGATCGGCCATCCCGGCGAGGGCCATCCCGGCGGCCGCGAGGGCCGCCATCACCACTCCAACCTTGATCATCCGCGCCTCCTGTTATCCCTATATTGTCGGAACCCCCACAGCGGGGTTCAGATATTCGCTAAGATCAATACGACTGCGGCCCCCCGGCGGGTGAAGCGATCTGCATTCCGCTGGCACTCGCGGCCCTTCCCGCGCTATACAGGGCCGGAGGCCCCCACTTTAGGAGACCGCCATGAAGGGTATCCCCGGCCTGACCCTCCTCCTCCTCGCGGCAGCGGCGCCCCCCGAAGCCGACGTCCAGGGACTCTACGAGGGCGCCCTGCGGGATGTCAAGTTCGAAGCCCGCGTCGTCGCCCAGGGAAAGGACGCCTATAAGGTCTACGTCCGCCAGGCCCTCGCCGACGGCAAGGTCGGCAAGGTCGAACTCGACGGCAAGGTCGACGGCGACGCGGTCGTGTTCAAGTCCAAGGGCGGGGACGTCGAGTGGACCGCGACGTGGTCCGCCGCGGCCCTCAAGGGATCGGCCGGCGGGACCGCGTTCGAGGCGAAGCGCGTCCAGCGCAAGGCGCCCAGCATGGGCAAGGCCCCGCCCGCGGGCGCGATCGTGCTTCTCGACGGAAAGAATTTCGACCAGCTCACCAAGGGCAAGGCCGAGGAGGATTGGAAGCCGGCCGGCGACGGGTCGATCCAGGTCCCGAAGGGCGGCATGAACACCAGGCAGCAGTTCGACGGCAGTTACGACCTGCACGTCGAGTTCCTCTGCCCGCTGATGCCGTCGGCCACCGGCCAGGGTCGCGGCAACAGCGGCTGCTACCAGGCCAACGGCGACGAGGTCCAGGTCCTCGACTCCTTCGGCATGACCACCTATAAGGGCGGCGGCTGCGGCGGGCTGTACAACTACAAGGACCCGGACGCGTTCGACGTCTTCTCGCTCGCGTCGCTGCCGCCGCTCGAATGGCAGACCTACGACATCGAGTACCGCGTGGAGAAGAAGGACGGCAAGCTCGCGGGGAAGCCGAAGATCACGGTGCTGCACAACGGGATCAAGATCCACGACAACGCCGAGCTGAAGAACGACGCGAAGAAGGGCGGACTGAACTGGCAGGATCATGGCAATCCGGTGCGCTACCGGAACATCTGGATCCTGCCGGTGAACTAGCGGGGATTCAGCGCTTTCAGCAGCCAGGCCGCGGGGCCGTCGCCGGTCCCCGTCCCCTTGTCCCCATACAGCTTCCGCACCGTCTCCGGCGGCACGAGTCGATTGAGGCCGTCGACGAGGTCTTCGACGCGCAGCGACGCGACCGGCAGGTCGTGCAGATCGCCCGCGGTCAATGCCCCGGGGACAATGACGTCATAGGGGACCTCGACAAACGGGCTGTCGAGGATCGAGCGATAGCCGACCAGTCCGCCCCGGACATAGACCGCGCGCACGTCCTTCTCGAAGAAGCCGCCGAACAGCGCGGCCAGGCCGCCCAGCGGCTCCGCGAGCGCCGGCTGACCGTCGGCCTCCAGCGGAACCTCGAAGCGGCGCTCGGGCTCGTTCGCCGGCGCAAAGGAATCGCCCCATAAGGCGATCCGGGCGGGGTCTACGTCGACGCGGCCGCGCAGGTGGCGAAGCACCGAGCGCAGGTCGCGGATCCGCAGCCCCAGCAGCGTCCGCCCCAGCATCTGCTCGGAGGCCGCGAGGTCCGTGCTCTCGCTCCCGCGGCCGCGGGAGCTGTCGGGCTTCGTCTCCCCGCTGCCCCGGAGATCGGGGAGGCCGACGGCGACGCCCGCCTTCAGGAGCGCGGCGAGATCGGAGCTGCGCTCCTTGAGGAAGCCCTGCTTGCCGGCCTGCGCAAGACCGACGACGAGCGGCAGCCGGGCATCCGCGGGATGCGGCGGGAGAAGGAGGATCAGGGGGACCATGACGCCCGCGTCGACCTCGAGCGCGATCGATTCGACGGAGATGTCGCCCGAGGCCCGGCTCGAAGTCCGGGTCAGTTTGGGCTCTTGGACCGGGGCAGTTCCTCCCAAGAGGGCATCCCAGCGTTCCGGCTTCGGCTCGAAGATCCGTTCGCGCAGGAGCTGGTGGACGAGGCGCGGCTTCGCGGCGAAGCAGGCCAGGTCGGCGGAGGATCGCTTTTCCGGGGGCTCCTTCTCCCACTCGGGGATCTCGAAGGCCTTCAACAGGGCCGCATGGATGTCCCGGCGCTGCTCGGGTCCGATGTTGTTGCAGTGCGACGCCTCGGGCGGCTGGCCCTTGAGGGTCCCCTTGCCAGTCGCCGCGAAGAGGCGGTCGGGCGTGCCATACAGTCCGTAGATCTTCTCGAAGCGCTTCCAGACGGGATCGCGGTCGCGGTCCCAGGAGAACTCGTGGCCGTAGATGAGGCGGCGCGGGGCGATCGAGCCGACGATGACCCAGGGCAGGAATCCGTCGCGACAGGAGAGCCGGAGGTTGCGCGTGGATTCCCAGCTCCCGTCGCCCGCGTAATTGAACCAGGCCTCGGCGTCGTCGGGCAGGGGATACCGGGTCTCCGGCTGCGGCCCGCCGAAGTTGAACGGGGCGACGGCGGCGATCCGCGGATCGAGCGCCCCCGTCACGGCCGCCGGATCGCCTCCGCCGGCGACCGAGCCAAGCAGGATGATGCGCTTCGGGTCGATCCCCGGCCTTGCCAGGAGCACGTCGACTCCGCGCATCAGGTCCCACGCCATCCAGCCGATCAGGCTTTCGCCGCCGAGGTGCAGTTGCAGGCCGGTGACGTATCGGAAGAAGTAGTCCTGTCTGCCGACGCGGTAGGGTGCCGGATAACTCGAGGCGTCGACGAACGGGTGCTGCCGCCGCTCGCCATGGCCGATCAGGTCGGGGATCAGGACGCAGCAGCCGGCGCGGGCCCACATCACGCCCATATCCTGCAACTCGCCCTGGGTCTTCGGATTGTGGTGGCTGTGGACGATGACGATCCCGGGCATCGAGGGTCTCGGGGGCTCCGGGAGGTAGAGGTTTGCGGAGACCCGGAATCCGGCCCGGCTTTCATAGAGGAGATTCTCGATGCGATGTCCGCGACCCTCGAGCGTTCGGGTGACCTTGAGGGTCATGACGGCCGGGTTCGGACCCGGCGAGCCGAGCGATTCCCGGAGGGCCTGGATCCTCGGGTCCTTATAGCGTTCCCAGTCCTCGCGCGTCTGAATACCGGCCCAGGCCTCCGACTCCCGCCGATTGGCCTCCCTGATCCGGCTCTGAACATCCTGCGACAGCATGCGCGGGAGCGGCTCGGGAAGTACCTTCGACTCCAGCTCGCGCAGGCGCGCGGCCAGGTCGTCCTGCGCCAGCAGCAGGGCGGCGAGCAGCGGGAGCAGCATCTAGTGATGCTACACCCGACGCTGCGCCGATTCGGGATAGCGAAGGAAATCTTCGGCGGATCGCCTATTCCGGATAGACTGACCCCATGCAATGGTCGGGCCGTCGCGAAAGCGACAACGTCGAGGATCAGCGCGGCAGCGGCGGCGGGGGCGGGGGCGGCCGCATCGCCCTCGGCGGCGGCGCGACCGTCCTCGTCTTCCTGGCCTGCTGGGCCCTGGGCATTGATCCCCGCCTCCTCCTCAACTCCGGGCTCGTCGACCATGCGCAGACGCAGACCCGCCCGGCCGACCCGGCCGAGGAGCCGCTCAAGCATTTCGTCTCCGTCGTCCTCGCCGACACGGAGGACGTCTGGCACGCGCAGTTCGTGAAGATGGGCGAGACCTACCGCGAGCCCAAGCTCGTGCTCTTCCGGGGCAGCGTGTCCTCGGCCTGCGGCATGGCCGACTCCGCGACCGGGCCCTTCTACTGTCCGGGGGACCAGAAGGTTTACATCGATCTGCAGTTCTTCCAGGAACTGCGAGACCGCTTCCACGCGCCGGGCGACTTCGCCCAGGCCTACGTCGTCGCCCACGAAGTCGGACACCACGTCCAGAAGCTGCTCGGCCTCAGCGACAAGGTCCATGCGCAGCGGACGCGGCTGTCCGAAAAGGAATCCAACCAGCTCTCGGTGCGCCTCGAGCTGCAGGCCGACTTCCTGGCGGGCGTGTGGGCCTATCACGCCCAGCAGATGAAGAAGATCCTCGAGCCGGGCGACCTGGACGAGGCCCTTCGGGCCGCCAACGCGATCGGCGACGACCGGCTCCAGAAGCAGGCGCGCGGCGTCGTCGTGCCCGACTCCTTCACCCACGGCACCTCGGTCCAGCGCATCCGCTGGTTCAAGAAGGGCTTCGAGACCGGAGACGTCCGGCTCAAGGACCAGCTCTTCAGCCTCCCTTACTCGCAGCTGTAGTTCTTTTCAAACGCAAATAACCCGGCCCTTCCTGTGTATTACTTCAGGGGACCGGGCGAATGCTGACTTTCTTCAACGGCGGCGGGCTGCGCACCTGCGACGGCGTCTCGCGCCGCAACTTCCTCAGGGCGGGCAGCCTCGCGCTGGGCGGCCTGGCGCTGCCCGACCTCCTCCGCATGAAGGCGGCGGGCGCCGTCTCCTCCGAAGCGAGGGCCAAGTCCGTCATCATGATCGTTCTGGGCGGCGGCCCCAGCCACGTCGACACCTACGACATGAAGCCCGCCGCCCCCGCCGAGATCCGCGGGGAGTTCCGGCCGATCCGCAGCAAGGTGCCGGGAATGGAGATGAACGAGCTCTTCCCGAAGCAGGCCTGGATCGCCGACAAGTTCTCGGTCGTCCGCAGCGCCACCTGGGTCGAGCCCGACCACCAGCGCGTCGAGATCTTCACGGGGTTCCCGAAGAACATCCGGAGGCCCTCGTTCGGCTCTTTCGTCAGCCGCATGACGCCGGACCACGACCTGGCCCTCCCCAAGTTCGTCAGCCTGAACGGCGACAACCCGGAGATCGCCGATGCGGAGCAGCCGCTCTATGTGGGCGGCCGCCACCGGGCCTTCACGCCGGCCGACCGCGGCCTGAAGAGCCTCGAAGTGACCAAACAGGTCGACCTCAGCCGCCTGAAAAGCCGGAAAGATCTGCTCGACACGCTGGATACGCTGCGCCGCGAGTCGGATGCGACCGGGGAAATGGGCGCGGCCGACGCGTTCTCGAGCCAGGCCCTGGACATGCTGACCAGCGGCCGTGCGCGGAAGGCCTTCGACCTGTCCGACGAGAAGCCGGACGTGCTGTCCCGCTACAGCGCCACCGGGAGCCGGTTCCAATACTACCGCGGGCCGGCGCACTGGGATTGGGAGGCCTTCGTCCGGGCGCGCCGCCTCGTCGAGGCCGGGGTCACCTTCGTGTCGTTGCAGGTCGGGACCTGGGACCATCACTGCGACGCGAACTCCGGCTCGATTTTCGAAGGCTACCGCACGATGCTGCCCCTCTATGACGCCTGCATCTCCGCGCTGATCACGGACCTGCACGAGCGGGGCCTCGAGAAGGACGTCTGCATCGTCGTCTGGGGCGAGTTCGGCCGGACGCCGCGCATCAACCAGTTCGGCGGCCGCGATCACTGGCCGGGCGCCGGCACCGTGCTCTTCTCCGGCGGCGGGCTCAAGATGGGCCAGGTCGTCGGGGCCACGAGCACCGGCGGCGAGTATCCGACGACCCGCGCGTACAACCCTCAGAACATCCTCTCGACGCTCTACCACGTCCTCGGGATCGACCCGTCGGCGACGATCCCCGACCACAACGGGCGTCCGCAGTATGTCCTCGACGACCGCGATCCCGTCGTCGAGCTGATCTAGCCCGCTGCAATAAGTGAATCTGAGTGGTTTATTGCACGAAGTTCTCGCGGAAGAGCTGCAGCGCCCGCGGGAGACAGCAGCGGCCGTCGGGACTCCGCTCGGAGCAGCGCGCTTCCGGCCCTTCCGCCCGCTCCTTCAGGCTGCGGATCCGGTCCTTCTTCCCGGCGCGGGCCTCGTCGACGATCTCCTCCACGCCGACGCCGAAGCAGGGGCAGAGCGGCGCGTCGGGGTCTTTCGGGTAGGAGGGGCCGCTCATCCGGGCGACGCCGACCGTCGTTCCCCAGCCGTTGAAGTACGCGGTCGCGCAGGCGGAGTTGACGCAGTAATACGCTTTGTCGCCCAGCGGGGCGCGGAGCTCCGGCGCGACGTGGGCCGCCAGGGTGGCGGGGCCGACGGCGTCGCCGAGCGTCCCGCAGCTGGGGCAGCGCGGCTCGGGCTGCTCGCCCTCTTTCATGAATGCCCGGCTCATGGCCCCTATCCTACCTCATGGGGTAAGATGGGCGGATGACGGAAGCGCGCCTTCGCTGGATCCGCGTCGGCGTCCTGATCGCCATTCCGTTCGCCCTCATCCTGCCTTTCCTGTGGGCGGGCGACATGCTTTACGGGGCCGACGTGGTCAGCGTCTTCGGCTTCCAGCGGGCCGCCGTCGCCCAGGCCTTCCGGGAAGGGCGCCTTCCCTTGTGGGACTCCACGCAGATGTGCGGGTTTCCCCTGCTGGCGGGCGCGCAGGCGGCGGTGTTCTATCCGCCGA
>DASQOM010000201.1:0-2423 GCA_035644495.1 Planctomycetota bacterium
CTTGGGGGACGCCGGCAGCGGCTTCTTGAGCGCTTCCAGCGCAGACTCCTTGGCCCCCTCGGAGGAGGTCGCCGCGCCCTCGCGGACGACCATGTTCTCGTCCACGTTGCGCGAGAGGGAGCGGTGCAGCACGAAGACGCCCGCGGCGACGAAGGCGCAGACGAGGCCGCCGAGCAGGACGACCACCCCGGCGGTCATCGCCCATTCGACCAGCCGCTTGCCGAGGCTGGGCTTCTCTTCCTTGCGCGCCACGCTGGGCCTCCGTGATATAGGGGTCCCCGGCTCCCGCCCTAATAGCCGTCCGGGGCTCCGAAGTTACGAACATTCGTGTCCCGGGAAGCCGGATTTGTTACCACCGCGGATTACCTATTTCAGCGATTCCAGGTGCGCCTTCAGGTCGAGCTCGAATTGCGCGCAGCTGCGGCCGACCAGCTTCTCGAAGGACGCGACCGGATCCTTTCCGCCGACCACGTCGGCGGCGTATTCCTCCAGCTGCTCCCTGGAGACGCGGCAGGCCAGATAGTGGGCGATCGCCCACGAGTGGGCATAGTAGTCGGTCCGGCGGCCGGGGTCCGAGGCGTGGACCAGGGTGAATTCCTCGGGTCCGCCGCGGACGACCTTGTCGATCGGCAGCGTCGTCCTCATCACCACCTTGTCCCGGAGGATTCTCAGGAAAGCGGGATGGGGCGCGCCGTGGACGAGCAGGGCCCCTTCCACGATCGCCGTCTCGAAGTAGGACGCCATCCCCTCGTGGAGCCAGCGCGGGAACTCCTTCTGTCCGGAGCCCTCCCACAGGTACATGGCCGCATACGCGTGGAACGACTCGTGGAACAGGGTCTCGAACATCTCGCGGTTCTGCAGGGCCAGCACGCCCTCATTGTGCTCGATCACGCGGCGGCACTTCTCCAGCTCGGCCGTGGCCCGGCGCCGCGCCTCCTGGAGCTCCGCCTGCGCGGTGGTCTTCCCGTCCTTCAGATCCTGCACCGCCTGCTTCTGCTGCAGTTCGAGATCGGACAGCCGCTTCTCCTTGCCGCCCTGGTCGTCCGATCGGATCGACCGCCGCAGCTCCGCGAATTCGTCGTCCAGCTTCTGCCGCAGCGCCGGCATCAGCGCGGCGATCTGCCGCTCCACCGTCTGCGCCTGCGTCCGGAAGCGGTCGATGTCCTCCTCGTAGGCCTTGATCTCCGCCCGGACGAGCTGCTCCTTCTCCTTCTGGATCAGGTTGTAGGCTGCGATCGTGTTCTCCGACGGGCGGTAGTACGCGACGGCCGACACCTTCCCGTCCGCCGCGTGCAGGTTGTAGAACTCGTACTCGAGGCGGTCGGCGAAGACGTACACCTTGACCTTTTTGTCCCCGTTGCGGCGGATCCCGAAGAAGCGCTCGTAGGCCGCGAAGATCTCGTCCAGGCTCAGGGCCACCTCCTTCACGAACGACGGGTCGGCGCTCGACTCCAGGACATACCGGTGTCCCGTCACCCGCCATCCCGGCAGACCCTGGAAGCGCACCGGCGTGGGGACGATCCGGTTCAGCGCCTCGAAGCGACGCACGCCGCGCTCCCCGAAGTTCTTCGAGCGGGCCTCCGCCTGGCGGCGGTATTCCGGCGACGTCCGGTCGATGACGACGATGTCCGCGCGCAGCACCGTGAGCTTGACCGTTCCGACGACCTGCCCCTTCGAGCCCTTGATCAGCGTCTCCAGGACCACGTCGTCCTTCCCCTCCGACACGATCCGGCCGCTGCGCGACGTCCCGTCCTTGAGCTGGATCACATCCTGGTCGGCCGTGACCTGGAGGGAGAGCGAGAGAAGGAGGAGTGCGATCACTCTTGAACTATAGCACGCCCCATCCCACGGACGTAGAGTAGGGAGATGAATGCGCTGCTGCTCGCTGCAATCCTCGTCCAGGCCGCGCCCTTCAAGCCCGACGAGGCGCCCGGCAAAATGACCGTGCCCGACGGCTTCAAGGTCCGCCTCTTCGCAGGCGAGCCCGACGTCGTCCAGCCCATGGGCTTCACGTTCGACGATCGGGGACGCCTCTGGGTCGTCGAGTGCGTGTCCTATCCGAAGTGGGTCCCGCCCGGCCAGGAGGGCCAGGACCGGATCGTCATCTTCGAGGACACGGACGGCGACGGCAAGTTCGACACGAAGAAGGTCTTCGCCGACAAGCTCGCCAACGTGTCGGGCCTCGCGGTCGGCCACGGCGGCGTCTGGATCACCGCGCTCCCGGTTGTCTCGTTCATCCCCGACCGCAACGGCGACGACGTCCCGGACGGCCCGCCGGAGATCCTGCTCGACGGCTGGGACATGAAGGCGAAGCACAACGTGTTCAACAAGCCGAGCTGGGGCCCCGACGGCTGGCTCTACGCCCTGAACGGGATCCTGTCGAACTCGAAGGTCGGCAAGCCCGGCACGCCCGACAAGGAGCG
>DASQOM010000202.1:0-13922 GCA_035644495.1 Planctomycetota bacterium
TGAACTGCACGGCCCGGAAGCGCTCCTTCACGCCGAGCGCCTCGTACGTCCTCTCCAGGGCCGGCCCCTCGAGCATCGGCACGGTCTTCGTCCAGTCGCCCGTCGCCGCGATCAGCAGCAGCGGGCGCGGCGCCGTCGCCGCGGCGATCTCGACGTTGTTGAGTCCGATGCGGAGGAAGGGCGCGTTCTCGCAGCTGCAGCCACCCTGGAATTCCGCCGCGACCATGTTGACCGGCGCCGCGCACGCGACGCGGTCGTCGACGGCCGTCAGGAGGAACGTCTGGGTGCCGCCGCCCGAGGCGCCGGTGACGCCGATGCGCTTCGGGTCGACGTCCGGAAGCGCGGTGAGGAAGTCCATGGCGCGGAGGCTGTTCCAGGTCTGGAGGCCGAGCAGACCCTGGAGCCAGACGGCGTCGTCGAACTTGTGCGGGAGCTGCTTGAAGTCGCCGTAGCCGACCATGTCGGTCATGAAGCAGACGAAGCCGAGCCGGGCGAACGTGATGCCGCGGGCGGGGAGGTTGCCGTCCTTCTCCTGCGTATAGCGGCCTTCCTTCCAGTGTCCGTGCGGCGACAGGATCGCGGGATAGGGACCGGTCTTGCCCTTGGGGCGGTAGAGGCTGCCGCTCAGATAGAAGCCCGGCAGCGTTTCGAGCGCGACGCGCTCGATCGTGTAGTCGTCGCCGTCGACCTTTCCGAAGACCTCCGACTTGAGCGGGGGGCGGTCGAACTCGGGATAAAGACCCGCGGCAAGGAGGATCTGCCGGCGGATCTCGTCGCGCCGCGCCCTCCAGGCGTCGGCGGATTTCGCGGCCTTCTCCAGCCGCTCCTGCCACCCGGGTTTCGTCGTCGGCTTCTGGACGTCCTGAGCAAGAGCGGGCGACACGAGCAGGAGCGCGAGAGCGGTCCAGCGGATCATGGAGTTCCTCCCCTTATCCTACGCTTGAGCAGGCGGCTCGCGCCGGCCAGGGTCCCGAGCAGCAGCGCCGTCGCGCCCGAGAGGGCCAGGCCCAGCGCGACGGAGCCCGGACGGAACGACAGTACTATATGGTGGTCTCCCGCCGCCAGCGGGATCGCCCGAAGCGAATGATCCGCCCGCAGGATCCGCATGTCCCTGCCGTCGACGTCGGCCCGCCACCCCGGATGATAGTTCTCGCTGATGACAAGGAGACAGGCGCGATCGCAACGGACGCGGTACTCGTTGAGGCCGAGCGGCGAGACATCGCCGACCGGAGTCCTCTCCATCGGAGGGACGGGTTCTTCCACGACCGCGACTTTTTCCAGATTGAGCTCGGTCAACGCGCCAATTCTTT
Source organism: Planctomycetota bacterium (assembly GCA_035644495.1). Classification (GTDB taxonomy): domain Bacteria; phylum Planctomycetota; class MHYJ01; order MHYJ01; family JACPRB01; genus JACQFK01. The sequence continues at coordinate 1,311 of DASQOM010000202.1, forward strand.
GCTGGTAATCCGGAAGGACCACCGCCTTCCCGACCATCCACGCGCGGGGCAAGGAGTCCTCGGACCGGGGACCCTCTTCATCGATGACGCTCCGGCCGTTGAGCACGAATTGGGCCTTGGCCAGCCTGCTGAAAACAACGCGCCGCTCCGCGAGTTGCCCGTCCAGACAGCGGGCGAGTTCGGCGTAGGCGCGGGGATACTGGCTGCCATAGCCTTCCGCTGTCGAAGCGCCGTAGACCGTGCTGAAGTTTCCGATCCCGATCCGGTAGTGCGACGAGGCCAGCGCGATCCGGAGGCGCCCATCTTTCGGCAGGGCGGCCATCATCGGCGGCTCGGGGGGAAGGGGGGGGTAGGTCGCATTATAGGCGAGCATGCCCGGCAGCAGGTCGGTGAGGATCGCCGCGCAGGCCGCGGCGGTCTTGATCCGGGCGGTCGACGCTGACCCGGCGATCCAGACTGCCCCCGTGGCCGCGAGCGTCGCCGCGGTCAACGCGATATAGGCGGGGTTGAGCAGCACGATCCACGTCGCGGAGCAGAGCAGGCCGACGAGGCCCCCGAGCAGGATCAAGCCCGACGCCGCCGTGGCCGCCATTTTCAAGCGCCGACCGGGCGGGCGATCCAGCAGCTCCTCCATCCCCAACCCCGCCAGCAGGGACATGACGAAGGCGAAGAGATAGAGACGGTGCGGATCCAGCACGCGGAGAAAGGGGATCAATTTGATGATCAGCCACCAGAGCGGATAGCACGTGGCCAGGATCAGGCTGCCGAGGGCCAGGATCCAGAGGAAGCGGCCGCGTCGCCACGCGAGGATCGCGAGGAGCAGCGGCAGGAGCCCCATATACCCCTGCAGGCTGAAGAAGTTGTCGCCGGTGAGCGGAGTAGTGAGATCGACGCGGTCGATCGGGCTGCCGAAGCAGCGCTGCCAGAGCAGCGTCGCCAGGAGCAACGGAACGCGGGTCGGCCGGACGAAGCCGACGCCTTCAAACGTCGCCTTCTGGGAGTCCCGGAGCGACTCGAGAAACGGCAGAAGCTGGATTGCGGCGAGACCGGCGCCGGCGACGGCAAAGAGGGCCCCTGCCTTCACGGTCCATCGCGCGTCGCCGCGGTGAAGATCGACGGCGAAGCAGGCCGCGCACCAGACCAGCGCGAGGAAGCTGAGCTGCGGATGGGCGGCCATGAACAGGAAGGCCCATAAGGCGCCCGAGATCGCGACCCAGTCGAGACAGCGCCGGCTCAGTCCGCGATGCAGCGCCAGGGCGAGCAGGGGGAGATAAACCGAGGCCGGGAGTCCGCCGGCGTAGCGGAACCAGACCATCTGGGGGCCGCAGAGCAGCCAGGTCAACGAGCTGACAAGCGCGCCCTCCTGGCGAAGGCCCCATTCCCGGGCGAGCGCATACATGGCCAGCCCCGCGCCGAGGAAGTGCAGCAGGATCAGCACATCGAGGGCGAGGAGCGGGGGCAGCAGGCGGAGGAGGAGCAGCCGCGGCGGATAGAAGGTGCCGAGCTGCGGATCGCCGACGGCGGGCCAGCCGCAGAAGGTCCGCGGCTCCCAGAGAAAGAGCTCACCGCGACGCAGCGACTCGCCCGCGCCGATGGCCTCGACCGCGTCGAACTCCAGGATGTCCTGCGCGTTCCGGTTCTGAAGGAAGGCGTCGGACGTGTTGATCCCGTTCCACGGCGCGCGCGAGGTCAGGAAGTCGGTGGGCGTGAAGGTGCGTCCCGCGAAGAGCACGCCGGCGCCGAGGAGCAGGGTCAGGCCGAGGGACAGCGCCAGGCAGGCGACGAAGCCGCTGCGAATTCGCACCACCGAGCGCCAGTATACCCGGTTCTAGTCCGCGCCGATGCCCGCATAGGTGCGCAGCTTCTCGTCTTCGAACTTCGCCTGCGCGACGGGGTCGGGCGTCAGCAGCGAGACGACGATGCCCGCGATGAAGGCCGCGGGGATGGAGACGATCGCGGGGTTCTCGAGCGGGAAGACGGGGTGCTCGTATTTGAAGGCTTTCACCCAGACGTCGGGGCCGAGGATGATGAGGCCGATGGACAGAACGAGGCCGGTCACGGTGGCGGCGACGGCTCCCGCGGTCGAGCACTTCTTCCAGACCACGGAGAGCAGCAGAGAGGGGAAGTTCGCGCTCGCCGCGACGGCGAACGCGAGGCCGACCAGGTACGCCACGTTCTGCTTCTCGAAGACGATGCCCAGCAGGACGGCGAGGACCCCCAGCGTGATCGTCCCGACGCGGGCGACCATCACCTGCTCCTGCTCGGTGGCGACGCCCCTCTTGATCACGCCGACATAGAGGTCGTGCGAGAGGGCGGAGGCCCCGGCCAGCGCGAGACCGGCGACGACGGCGAGGATCGTGGCGAAGGCGACCGCGGAGAGGAAGCCGAAAAACGCGTCTCCGCCCAGCACCTTGGCGAGCATGGGCGCCGCCATATTGAGGTTGGTGGTCTTCATGTCCACGAGGACGGCGGCTCCGAAGCCGATCGTGAACGTGAGGATGTAGAAGTAGCCGATCCAGCCGGTCGCATAGAAGACCGACTTCCGGGCCTGCTTCGCGTCGGGCACCGTATAGAAGCGCATGAGGATGTGGGGAAGTCCCGCGGTCCCGAACATCAGGGCGAGGCCGAGCGAGATGCGGTCGTAGGGGGACTTCTTGCCCGGCTTGAGCATCTCCGCCGGAACCTGGCTGAAGAGCTCGCTTGGACTGTAGTGGAAATGACGCAGGATCATGAAGACGAGGACCGTCGCCCCGCCGATCAGCAGCACGGCCTTGATGATCTGCACCCAGGTCGTGGCCTTCATGCCGCCGAAGAGGACGTAGACCATCATCAGGATGCCGACGCCGATCACGGCGTGGAGGTACTTGAGCTCCAGGTCCTTGAAGAGGAGCTCGATCAGTTTTCCGGCGCCGACCATCTGCGCCGTCAGGTAGATGAGCACGGTCAGGATCGAGCCGGAAGCCGCCGCGGTGCGGATGGGACGGGGATTCAGGCGGTACGCGACGACATCGGCGAACGTGAACTTGCCGAGGTTTCGCAGGGGCTCGGCAATGAGGAACATGCAGATGGGCCAGCCGACGAGGAAGCCGACCGAGTAGATGAGGCCATCGTAGCCCTTGGTGGCGACCAGACCTGCGATGCCGAGGAAGGATGCGGCGGACATATAGTCGCCCGCGAGGGCAAGGCCGTTCTGGAAGCCGGTGATGGAGCGCCCCGCAGCGTAGAACTCCTTCGCGGTCTTCGTCTTCTTCGCCGCCCACCAGGTGAGCGCCAGCGTCGAGGCGACGAAAACGAAGAAGAAGGAGACGGCGACCCAGCTGCTATGCCCCATGCTTCGCCTTCTCCTGGATGCGGGCGACCATGGCGTCGTACTTGTCGTTGGCCCATCGGACGTAGATGCCGGTGAGCAGCCAGCACGAGAGGATGACGCCGATCCCGAGCAGGATGCCGAAGGTGGTGTTGCCCGCCACTTTGGACGCGAAGACGTCGCGGTTGAAGGCGATCAGCAGGATGAAGCCATAATAGACCCCCAGGGTGACGGCGGTCAGGATGAGCGAGAAGCGGTTCTTCCGGGAGGCAAGGTCCTTGAACTCCGGGTCGTTGAGGAGGTGAAGATTGCCGTGAGGAGAGTCGGTCATGAGGGCGACGATTCTGCCACAGGCGGGGAGGGGAAGCCAGCTTTACGGACTACGCCGACCGGTACCGGCCGCGAGGGGTCACCTGCACGTACGCGTCGTCCGAATCATGGACGGGCAGGGTCGGCGTGGCGAGGGGCCGGCACTTGGTGCAATAGGGGAGACGCTCGACGGTGTGGGCCAGACCGCGAGCGAACTCTCTTTCAGTGATGCGGTTGCCGCACTTGTGGCAGTAGACGATTTCCTTCCCCATAGTCCTCTCTCTCCTGAACTTCCCGACATCCGAACCGGCAGAATCATAGCACATAACTGATGCACGTCCAGAGGAAAAATGGAATTCGTCAGCCCGATAGTTCAATTCCGCGGTTGCGCCAGCGACTTCCGCCCGCCGCTGGCAGATCCGCTTGCCGACACGCCTGTTATGCGCGCTTAACGCAATATCCAGGAGTACGCCGTGTAGCGCAGTTCGCTCCAAGCCGGCTCCACCGGGTAGGGATGACCCGGGTAAAGCGCCCGGTCCACCGGCGCGAACTTCACCCGCACGCGGATCGCGCGGCGACCTTTGGTGAGGGCGCGGGGGACCAGGAACTCGTCGTCCCGGAAACGGCGGTTCGAGGTCTGGACGTTGTGCTGCGTCGCCCCGAGTTCGCCCTTCGCGTCGGAATAGATGCAGGTGTTGGAGCCCGCCAGGTACCACACGCCCGCGGACCTCCAGTCGGTCGAGCCCTCGTCCGCGACGAAGACCTCCGCGCGCTGGTTGGGGAATGAGTAATCGAGCTTGCGCCTCAGCAGGACACCGAGGTTGTCCGGGTCGAGCGCGAGGCGGAACTCGGAACTGCCCCGCGTGCGGCGGCCCCGCTCGGTCGTCGCGGGATAGACCTCCTTGCCGCCGATCGAATCGGGACCCCACTCGTAGCGCGACGCGAGCTCTTCGGGCGCCGAGGCGTCGGGCGACGCATACCCGTGCGCCTTCTCGCTCGCCTCGTCGCCGACCTGGAACTCGTCCGTCTTGACGAGCGCCGCGCCCGGCGAGCCGTACCAGTAGGTCACGCATTCGTAGTGTTCGGCCGAGGTGTTCGTGCCGCCGTGCTCGAGATGGATCTTCGCGCGGCGGCCGAAGGGCATGAGGTCGGCGAGCAGGAACCGGTATGCCGACTCGATGAGGTCCTCCGGATCCCTCGACTCCTTGGGGCCCTTCGCGCCGCAGGGATGGCCGGCGAAGGGCAGCGTCATGTTGCGGCCGCCCCAATAATCGCCGCCCCCGCCCCATTCCTCGGTGCCGGTGCCCTGACCCTGCGGCGTCAGGCTGTCGTCGAAGAAGAAGCGCGGGTCGCCTTCGAGCGTCCCCAGGTTCGCGTTGTGCGAGAAGATCCAGGACATCCCCACGAAGCTGCCGGACCAGTCCTGGCCCCCCTCGACGCCCTGCGTGTCGAGAAACACCATATCCTCGCCTTTGACGGGCTGCGGGACGTCGACATAGGTCGCATGGAAATAGCCCACGTGGTTTTTCGGCTCGCGCAACGGTTCGCTGCGCACGTCGAGCTTCACGCCGGGGATCGAGTCGACGCCGACCAGCTCTACCTTCGCGGATTTGAAGTAGGGCATCGGGTAGTAGCAGGCGAGATGGACGCGGTCGGCGTCGAAGCGGATGTTCATGGGGAACGCCTTGACCAGGACCTCGCGGCCGTCGCGGTTGTAGAGCGTACCCGCGCCGAAAAAGAGCGCGATCGGGGCGTCGACCGACGGGGTCGCGCGATCGTCCCAGGTGATCCGGATGCGGCCGCGGCCCAGGGCGATCGCCTGGTCCTTCGGCGCGGAGAGCTCGATCGCGCGGACGACGCCGGGCACGCCGGCTTTCGGCGCTTCGCCGCCGGGGAAGAGGTTTGACCCCGCGCGGCCGATCAGGTCGAGCACGTCCTGCGCCGGCGGCACCTCGTTCCAGGACTTGATCGGCTGCGAGAGGTTCGCGTCGCGCGCGTACTGGTGATAGATGTAGTAGCCCGTGCCGTAGCGGGTGCGCGTGTAGGCCATGCGGAAGGACTTCTCGAACGGGATCGGGACCCACATCAGGTCCGCGCCCTTCGTCTGCGACCAGGTGAACGTCAGCGGCGACGGGAACGCCGCCTCGGGCAGGAACACCGAGTTCTCGACGGGCTTGTTCGGATCCTTAGAACTCGACTCCTGGACGATATGGTCCCGGCCGTCGACCTCGTAGTGCCAGGGGCTGCCGTGCCAGTGGTTGTAGCGGGCGAAGTAGAGGATGCCGGGGCCTTCGACGTCGAGGGGGACGTTGAACTCGTCGGATTCCTGGTAGAGGTAGTGGCTCGCGTCGGCCGACTCGTTGCCGCCCTTGCGGTCGTAGGTGCTGCGCATGTAGGCCCGCGCGCCGATGCGCTGCAGGGGCCACTTGTCCCATTGACGGTACGCGTCGAGGGCGACCGGGATCACGGGCGGCTCGATGCCGCCGCCCGCGGCGGGCTCGACGCTTCCGCAGCCGAGGGCGATGAACAGGCAGAGCGCGAAGGGGGTTCTCATTTCGACGGCTCCCAGGCGAGACGGGCGATCTTGATCCCTTTCAGGCTGGGCAGGAGATATGCGACGTAGTCCTGCCCCTCGTGCGTGAAGATCTCGGGCGCGGCGATGTCGAGCGTCCCGACGCGGCAGCGGTCGTCGTCGACGCCGAAGTCGCGGGGATCCTTCGACCGGTAAACGGTGGTCTGGGCGTTCTTGCCGTAGCGCTGGGTGCGGAAGAGGTAGTGGTAGCCCTTGCGCTGGACGACGAAGGGGCACTCGGCGGTATAGGGGCCGGTGCCGGCGGCGCCGCCGCGGGCGATGATCTTCGGGTCGGTCCACGTCTTCAGGTCCTTCGAGACGCGGCTGTAGACCGCGCCCTTGTTCTCGGGGTGGGCGGTGGTGATGCAGTGCCAGGAGCCGTCGGCCTGGAAGACCATCGGATCGCGGGTGTTGGCGCCGGGGGCTTCGGTGAACTTTCCCTCGATCCGTGTGAAGGTCTTGCCGTCCGTGCTCGTCGCGGCGCGGATATTGTCCCAGTCGCCGTAATACATCCGGAACGTGCCGTCGACTTTGATCACATAAGGGGCCTGCAGGCCCCCGGCGGTCTCGCCGATCGAGGGGTCGGCTTCCAGGGCGACGCCTTTGGGCTCCCAGTCGGTGTCGGTCAGCTTCTTCCCCTCCCAGCGGTGGAAGAGACGCGTCTTGCCGCCGCACTTCGTGCCGCGGATGCAGGACCAGATCTGCCAGGTCCCGTCGGCGGCCTGCCAGATGGCGAAGTCGACGGGCTGCTGCTTGGGGTCCGTGTACTTGCCGAGGTCGGGGTCGCCGCAGACGGTCCAGCCCTCGCCGTCGACGCGCGGGACGAGCGGCTCGTCCTGGGGCGAGGGGGCCAGCAGGGCCAGCAGCGCGGCGAGACGGATCATCGGGCGTTCTCCTGAAGGGGGAGGGCGGCGAGATTGCGACTGGCGCTGGTGCGGAGGTGCGCGTCCATCTCGGCGCGGGCGCGGTCGGCATCGCGCGCGAGAATCGCCTCGGTGATGGCCTCGTGAGCGTCGAAGGCGCGGCGGCGGCGGATGGGGTCGTCCTTGCAGCTCTCGACCTGGACGTGCTTGACGAGCTCCGCGAGCGTCCGCATCAGCATCTCGAACAGCGGGTTCTGGGTCGCGCGCGCGATGGCGACGTGGAAGTCGAGGTCGGTCTCGACCGCCTCCTCGAGGTTCGCGTCGAGGTCGGCGCGGAGCCGGGCGAGGATGGCGCGGAGGTCGCGCGCGTCGAGATCGGTATGGTGCCGCGCGGCGAGGGCGGCGGTCTGCGATTCGACGGCGAGGCGGAGGTCGAAGACCTGAGCGAAGGTGCGGCGGCCTTCGAGGGTGAGGATGAGGGGGAGGAGCTGGGCGACGGTCTGCGCGTCGACGCGGCGGACGCGGGTGCCGCTGCCGGGACGGGTGTGGAGCACCCCGAGGGCGCGCAATCCGGCGAGCGCTTCGCGCAGCGGGATGCGGCTGACTTTGAATTCGGCCATCAGCTCGCGCTCGCTGGGCAGTTCGGCGCCCACCGCCCACTCTCCGCTGCGGATGCGCTCCAGCAGCGCATCGCGCAGGTTTCGGGGCTTGACGCGTCGTTTTTTGCTCATACTGGTAGTACCAGTTGTCCCTACGTACTCAATTCCCGCTCAGTTTCAACAAACTGGTAAGTCCAGATACCACAAACAAGCCAGTCTTGTTTGAGGGGAATCTTTATGCTTGCAACGGCCGGGATCCACGATAAGGTATTACCCATAAATAGAATCAGTATGGGCCCGTCCGCGGGGACGGAGGTGGGGAGGTTGTTCCGGAATGTCCGACACCCGTTCGTCCTCTGAAGTCGACGCGCAGATCGTCGACGATCTTCGCATCGTCGAGCAGGGCTGCGTGATCCTCGGCGCCGCCGGCGCTCGCGCGGAATTCTGGGAGTCCTTCACCCTTCTGAAAGTCGGCCGTTCCGCCTACCAGGCCGAGGTCGAACGCCTCGTCCTGATGCGCAGCAAGGGCGCCGAGGCGAAGGTCGTCTCGTCCCTCACCGACAAGCTCAAGGACATCAAGCTCCAGCTCGCGCCCCTCGCGCGGCAGCTCCGCGAATTCCTCGGCAAGTACCAGAGCGAGATCGTCGACGGCATGAAGCAGGACCTCGCCCTCGTGTTCCTGATGGGCTCCGCCAAGGCCCGCGCGTCCGTCGGCCGATGGCTCGAGGATCCCCTCGGCACCCAGGGCGAATCCACGCTGCGCCTCCGCATCCTCGCGAGGCTCGTCGACGCCTACCGCAAGTCCCTTCTCGAGGCCCGCCGCGACAACCTTGCCCCCGTCGAGAAGGACACCACCGTCCGCAGCATGTCGCGGCAGAGCGTGCGCCTCAAGCCGGAGTTCATCGAGGACCTGCGACGGCTCGAATCCTGCCGCAAGTACATGTCGGGCTGGACTCCGCCCGCGACGTGGGACTTCTACAGCCTGCTCATCGCCCTGAGCGAGGAGACCCGGCGGACGTTGGAGGAGATCGAGCACCTCAAGATCAACGGCAAGCCCGGTGAATTTGCGGGCGCCCTCTACCGCCTGCGCGGCATGCTCAAGCAGGTCCGCTCCCAGCACGACCCGATGGCCGGGCCGCTCCGCGCCTACTTCGCCAAGCTGTTCCCGTCGTTCGGAAGCGACGCCGACGAGCTCGCCTTCGCCTTCCTCATCTCCTCGTCGCAGGGCCGCTACCGCGCGAAGCAGTGGCTGGAGGATCCGGAGCTCTGCCGCGGGGAGGCGTCCGCGTCGGTGAACGGCCTCCGCACCCGCGCGCTCGCGTACCTCGACGCCGTCAAGCACTTCCCCTCGAAAGTCGCCGCGACGTAGCCCCTACTGCCGGCGCAGGCGCAGCGCGAGGTCCTCGCTGAAGAGCGGCGAGCCCAGCGACCTCGCCCCGCCTGAATGAGAGAAGTTCACGCTCTTGTCGACCGCGCCCGTCTTCGGATTCACCCAGTCCGCCGTATAGCTGCCGGCCTGGACGTCGATCAGCGCCTCGAAACTCCGCTGGCGGGAGTCGAGCGGGAAGGGACCCCGCTGCGCCCAGTCGAAGTCGATCTTGTCGTCGGTCCGCGTCAGCCGGCGGTTCCGCAGGTCCGCGTCCTCGAAGTAGTCGGCCTGCAAGCCGCCCGGATTGCCGTCCGGCAGGAAGAGCCGGCTTTTCGGGATCGGCTGCTTTTTCCGGTCCGACCCCGACCAGACGAGCTTCGCCGTCCGTCCGCCGCGGCATTCCATCACGATCTTCGCCTTCTGACCGGCGACGAGGTTGAGCGTGCCGCTCTCCTCCCGGACGCCCGCCTCGCCCCAGGTGTCGGCGAGCTTTCGGTTGTCCACCCAGAGGCGCACGCCGCCGTCGCCCGTCACGTGGAACGTGGTCGCCTCGGTGGCCGGAGGATCGATCGTTCCCGTCCAGCGCACGGAGAAGCTCCCGCCGCCGGGAGGCATGTGGAAGTAGACGGCATATTGTTTTCCGGGCTCCGACAGCGCCCGCCAGCGCAGGCCGTCGAGCGAAACCGAGCGGACGACGCCGTCCGAGGGCGCCATATGGATGAAGTCGAAGCCCTGGAGGAACCGCTTGAGGATGCCCAGCTGCTTGCGCAGCGCCGGGCTGCCGCCGCCGGGCGACTTGTAGTCGAGGAAGCTCCCGTCGGCCTTCTTCGACGTGAACGAGTAATCGAGATTGTTGTAGAGCGCGCCGCCCGCCAGCAGGAAATCCCAGCCCTCCGTGCGGTAGAGCACGTCCTCCTTCCCGCGGAAGCCGGTCTCGTTCTCGCCGATGACCTTGTCCAGGTTGTAGTTCATCGGGACCACGTCCGGCGGAACGCAATAATGGAAGTTGAAGATCGACAGCGACGGATGCGGGTTCTCGACCTTCGCGCGCCCGTTGGCGACGTTCCGCGAAATCAGGTGCCTGCCCGCCAAGTCCTTCTCGGCGTCCCCGATGATTCCGGCGATCTGGTGCTGCCAGTCGAGCGCGACCCCGGCGAAGTAGGGCTCGTTGCAGATCTCATAGTAGAGGTTGTCGAAGTCCGCCAGTTCCCGCACGATCTTCCGCGTCGTGGACTCCTGGATCGAGACCAGGTCGGCATGCTTGAGCGTATACGTCTCGTCCTTCCCGCAGCGGCCGACGTCGTTCACGTTGTTCGCGGCGTTCAGCGGCGACGCCTTCCAGAGGGCTTCGTCGTAGTTCGGGCACCAGAGGTTTATCTCGACGACGATGCCGGCGTCCGACGCCTTGGCCATGAAGTCCTTCAGGCGCTTGAAGTACTCCTCGTCCCACCTGGTGAGGTCGAACTTGTTCCCGCCCTGCGAGTAGCCGGGCGTCTCGCTGCGGGCCCAGGGGCAGATGTAGCGGTTGGGGTGCGGGGCGAGCGTGTTGTCCGTGATGTTGAAGGAGCCGGGGATCTCCCGGTAGGTGCCGGCCCAGAGACGCGTGTGGTTGAGCCCGTCGGCACGCAGGGTCTTCAGGTAGGTCTCGTAGTCGAAGTCGAGGTTGAGGACGGCGCCGTAGTGCTCGCCCGAGGTGACCAGGATGGTCGGCTTCCCGCGAAAGAGGAAGTAATGCGGGTTCTGAGGGTGCAGCGAGATCGGCTGGATCTTCTCGACGGGCTTCCGGGTTTCCGTCCCGCCGCAGGACGCTGCAAAGACTGCAAGGCCCGCCAGCAATAGTCTTCTCAAAGGCGCTCCTCCGATAAGGCCACAGCTTCGAAGCCCCAAGCGCGGAGTCGGGATGCGCGCCCTCTTGCTGTGGCCTGTGGCCGGTGGCCAAGCCCCGGGTTACACTATATAAGCACACGAATCCCCGAATTGCATGTAATGGCCGGATCGGGGTTCGCTTATAGGGGTGGCATGAGGGATTTGGGCGAGAGTCTCAAGCGCGTGCTCTCGGGTGACCGCGACGCCTACGCCGCGATCGTCGCCGGGCACCAGGACATGCTCCTCGCCTACGCCGCCTTCCGCGTGCCCGACGCCGCCCTCGTCGACGAGGTCGTGCAGCAGACCTTCATCCGCGCCTACGAGCAGATCCGCGACTTCCAGGCCGACAAGGACTTCGGGATCTGGCTCCGCTCCATCTGCCGCTTCATGATCCTGGCCGAGCTCAAGCGCGTCTCCCGCGACCGCGCCAACAAGGAGAACTACCAGAAGCAGCTCAAGGACCAGCTGATCGGCCAGGCCCTGGAGCGCGGAGCGGGCGGCGTCGACGACGACGTCCTCGTCCGCCTCAAGGGCTGCCTGGGCAAGCTCCAGCAGACCGCACGCTCGCTGGTCACCTACCGCTACCACGAGCATATGAAGGTCGAGGAGATCGCGGAACGGCTGGATCAGTCCGCGACCTGGGTGGCCACCACGCTCTTCAGGGTCCGGGAGACCCTGCGCCGCTGCATGAGCGAAGGAGCGAACGCGTGAACGAGGAACGCTTCCAGCTCCTGACCGAGAAGTATCTCGAGGGGCGGCTGACGGACGACGAGGCCCGCGAACTCGTCGACGCGTCGGCAGAGCTCCGGTCCCGGCTTTTCGAGGAAGTCACGATGGCCGGGCTTCTCGACCGCGCAGAGGGGAAGGCGCCCGCGGACTTCGCCGACAAAGTTCAGGCCGGCCTCCGCACGACGGCCGAGAAGGAGGCGATGGTCGCCCTGGTCATGGGTCGCCTCTCGAGCGCGGCCCGCCGCCGGACGGCCTTCCGCGGCTTCATCGCCCTCGCCGCCGCCGCGCTCTTCCTGATCTCGCTCTATGTGGTCCTCCGTCCCGGAACGCCCGCGCCCGCCCCGATCCCGGTAGTCCGCGCGCCGGAAACGAAGCCGTTCGCGATGAGCGACGACGCGACGCGCGCCGTGGCCCGGGGCGTCGAGTACCTCCGCAAGACCAAGTTGCCCATCGCTCCCCACAACACGCCGATGGCGGCCGACGAACTGGTCCTCCTCGCGTTCCTGAACGCGGGCGTCCAGCCTGAGGATCCTCTCTTCCAGAAGCTGCTGGGTCAGGTCCTCACGACGAAGCCGCAGCGCGTCTACTGCATCTCGCTGCAGGCCGTGCTGCTCGAGAAACTCGACCGGGTGAAGTACCGCGAGCGCATCGCCGAGTGCGCCCAGTTCCTCGTCGACAACCAGTGCGTCAACGGCCAGTGGTCCTACGGGACCCCGGCCCCGAAGCCGGCCGGAACCACGGTGAAGAAGACCCGCGACGGCCCCCTGACCGGCAACAACTCCTGCTCCAACTTCGCCGCCATGGGCCTGCGCGCCTGCGTCGATGCCGGAATCACGATCCCGGCCGAGACCTTCGACCGCGCCGCCCGCTGCTGGCGCGAATTGCAGCGGGTCGACACCGACGGCCGCGGCGGCTGGTGCTATACGCGCGAGGAGACGCCGCACCGGCCCTACGGGTCGATGTCGGCGGGCGGCCTCTACGCGCTGGTGGTCTGCGAC
>DASQOM010000203.1:0-8422 GCA_035644495.1 Planctomycetota bacterium
CGCGAAACCCCTGTAGACAAGCAGGCCAGTCCACACTATGCTGATCGGGTCGTTGGTTGATGTTGAATGTTGTTGTCTTCCAAAGCGCCTCCCCGAAAGACCGCCCCGCTTTCGTGGGTCCTCCTGGCGGTCCTCTTCGCCCGGTTCGGGACTCGGGACTTGTCCGCGCAGGCCATACCGCCGAAACCGCGCCAGGATTCGCGCCTCCTCATCGAGGATTTCGACCGTCCTCGCCCCCATCTGACCCGGCTGGAGTCCGAGCTCTGGGTGCCTTCCGGGGATCGGCTTCGGGGTGAATACAGCCATCTCGTGCGACATGGACCAAAGGGTTTTGCGCTGCATGTCGCGTTTGATCAGAAAGCCGAAGCCGGGCCCAGGGACCCGGCAGGACTGCGTTTCTCCTTGTCCGGGTCCCTGGACGATGGGCGGCTGGTCCGCAACTTGACTCCTTATGCAGAGTTGACGTTTCAGGCCCGCGGGGGGAAGGAGCCGGGACCCTGCCGGCTGCGGATTGAATTGCGCGGGGGCGTTCCTGCCTTCTGGGAGGAAGACATCCCCCCGGGTCCGGATTGGATCCTGCACCGAATCCCGCTCGATCCCGCCCGCTGGTCTCCGGTCCGGCCCGGAGACGTCGTCAGTTTCGAGCGGGTGAAAGAGATCGATTTCCTGCCCGCTCCGGTCGGCAATCCTTCACGAGGCGACTTCTACCTGGACGCCCTCGAATGCCTGGGCCACGACCGGACTCTCTTCGACTGGAAAGGGGCCTCCGATGAGGACCTGATCGACTACGTCGAGTATCACACCTATCAGTTCTTCGAGGGCTTTGCCGATCCGACGACGGGGTTTACCCTGGACCGGACTTCGTCGGCGGACATCTCGAGCATCGCCGCGATCGGGTTCGGACTCGCGGCCCACGCGATTGCGGCCTCGCGGGGCTGGATCTCGCAGGAACAGGGGGCCGAACGGGTGCTCCGAATCCTGAGGTCCCTCCGGGATGGAGCGCCCCGATCGACCAAGAACGGGTTCTTCGCCCATTTCCTCCGTGCCCGGACGGGCGATCCCGATCCGCAGTCGGAAATCTCCATCATCGATACGGGCTTGCTGATCTCCGGGATCTACGTCGCGCGGGCATTCTTCGGGAAGGAGGCGGAGATCGCGGCCCTTTCGTCCCAGCTCATCGAAGCGGTCGATTGGGGCTGGTTCTTTGATGCGAGGCAGAAGCACTTCTACATGGCCTGGAGCCCGGCGCGGCGGCCGGGGTACGAATTCCCGGATCTCAAGGGAGGCGGATTTTTCTGCGGCGGGCCGGACCGCCCGGTCCATTGGGGAACGTTTACCGATGAGGTCGCGCTCATCTCAATCCTGGCGGCCGCGTCCCCGCGCCAGCAGGTTGCCGCGAGCTCCTTCGCATCGGTTGACCGGACGGTCCGCCAGTACGGCGATGTCACGCTGTCCAATTCCTACAACGGATCTCTCTTCACGTACTTTTACGGGTCCTGCTTCCTGGATACCCGGAGGCTGGGAGCGAGCGCCGATGCGTTCAACTGGTACGACAATACCACTTGCGCGATCGCGGCCAACCGCCGCTTCGCCCTGGAGCAGAAGCTCCCGGACTGGGCTTTCGGGATTACGGCATGCGAGGGTCCGGATGGGCACTATCACAATTATGGAACGCCGCCTTCGACGGTGGCGCCGGAGTTCGACGGCACGGTGGCGCTCTACGGGATGGTGGGGTCGATCCTGCACTCCCGGATGGAAGTCCTGAAAGCCCTTCGAACCCTCTCGTCCCTCGATGTGTTCCAGGAAGGGCTGGGTTATGCGGATGCCCTGAATCTCAGGGAGGTGAATCCCCAAAGCCTCCTGCCCTGGGTGAACTGGACCCGCTTCGGCATCGACCAGGGGGCCATCTTGCTCATCCTGGAGAACGCCCGCACAGGATTTGCGAGCGCCCAGTTCCAGTCCAACAGCGTCATCGACGGGGTTCTGACCTCCCTGTTTCCGAAACGCATCCGGTGATCGCCGATCCAGGGGAATGAGCCGGGGGGCTGGGCCGTTAAACAGCATATGGTCGCCGCTTTCAAAACTGCGATGTAGCCGGCCAAACCTCTGAAGTGTTCCCCGATCGTGCGTTGCGCGCTGATCGGGTTTTGTTTTCCCGACGAGGGCTTCAGATCGGCATGAGTCAGCGAATAGACGAGAGCACGCCCCAGATCGCAGCTCCGGAATCCCCCGCCGCCGCCTCTCCCCATCCGGGCCAGACGCTCCCCGCCGGATTCGAACGTCTGCTCAGGCGGGGAAAAGAACAGGGCTCCGTCACCTATCAGGATCTGAATCGGGCAGCGCCGGAGGCATCGCTGTCACGGGATCGGATGGACTTCCTGCTCCAGAAGATGGAGGAGCTCGGCATCGACATCGTCCAGTCCGTCGCGGACCCGGCCGAAGGTTCCTCCGAACGGGGTGAGCCGGATGAAGAGGAGCGGGAGAGTGAGGGCTTGAAGGAACCGGAACCCGATCCTTCCAGCCTATCCCCGAGAATTGACGATCCCGTACGGCTCTATCTCACCCAAATGGGAAGAATTCCCCTTCTCACGCGGCAGGATGAGCTTCGCCTGGCCAGCCGGATTGACATCGCCCGAAAGAGGTTCCGATCGAAAGTCCTGGAGTCTCCGGTCGCGATGGCTCAGGCGGTTCAGATTCTCGAAGACCTGGAGAACGGCAAGCTGTCGATAGACCGGGTGCTCCGGATCGATACGTCGTCAAGCGACTCCGAAGACGAACTTCTGAAGCGGTTGCCCTCCGTCATCGGAACGGCCAGGAAGGCTCTTGTTCAATGGACGGCGGGTCTGGCTCAGCTGACCCAGCGGCGTCCCGGAAGCCCCGGAGAGCTGCAATTCCGCGAGAAGGTCCGAGGTCATCAGCGCCGTCTGGTTGTTCTTCTCGAAGGGATGAACTTCCAGACGAAAAAGATCAAGCCGATGATGGAACGGTTGAAAACTCTTTCCCAGGACATGGACGAGCTTTCGACGGAACTGGAATCCCTCGGGACTGAGGACGTGTCCGCGGATCGGAGACTGCTCCTCACCCGGAAACTCGACGGCCTGCGGGCGGTTGCCGGGGAAGGAGCGGATGCCTTGCGGGCGCGCGTCCGGGAAATCGAAGAACGGTTCCAGGACTACGAAAGCGCGAAGCGACAGCTGTCCAGCGGCAACCTCCGGCTGGTGGTCTCGATCAGTAAGAAGTATCGGAACCGGGGCATGGCCTTTCTCGACCTGATCCAGGAAGGGAACGCCGGCCTGATGAAGGCGGTCGAGAAATACGATTATCGCCGCGGATTCAAATTCTCCACGTATGCAACGTGGTGGGTCCGGCAGGCACTCACCCGCGCCGTCGCGGACCAAGTCCGGACGATCCGGATTCCGGTTCACATCATCGAGGCGATGAACAGCATCCGCCAGGTGGCCAGGAAGATCACCCAGGAACGGGGCCGGGAAGCCACGGCCGAGGAAATTTCGGCCGAAGCTCGGATTCCGAGCGGGGAGATCGAGCGGATTCTCGCCATTGCGAGGCAGCCCGTTTCGATGGATCGTCCGATGGGGGAGGATGCAGAGTCGGGGCTGGAGGACTTCGTTGAAGATCCCGGATCGGAGAGTCCCGTGGTTTCAGCGACCCGGCGGATGCTCGGGGAGAGGCTGGAAACGGTCCTGGGCTCCTTGACGGGCCGCGAGCGCGAAATCATCAAACTGCGATACGGATTGGGGACGGGATATCCCTATACGCTGGAGGACGTCGGCAAGTTATTCAACGTCACTCGCGAGAGGGTCCGTCAAATCGAGGCGAAGGCGCTTCGAAAGCTCCAGCAACCCATGAGATCGAAGCAGCTTGAAGGCTTCGTCGACCCGCTTCCGAAGGTCGTTCAGAACAACTAGGGCGCAACGGTCGGGGTCCGTGACGAGCCGTACCCGCCTTCTCAGCTGGGGAAGTCCCGGGGGCTTCGCATGCCCGCAAGCCGTTGCAGGGCCGTGGAGACTCGCCTGCGGTCGCGCCGGTCCAAGCCAGACTCCAGTGCCTCCAGTCGCGAGCCCGTCGCAGGCCGCCATGGCGGGTTGGCGGGGGAAGTGGGGGAGGATGGATGGTTCCGGCTCATTGGCGGAGCCGTGAGCTTCCACGGAACGCACTTCAAAAAGAGCACTCATTCCCAAGATCGGCAACCGTCCTGCGGCAATGGCGTAGATAAAGCCGTTCCCTATTGTTCGTTGCCATTTCCATAAGCTCTGATCAGGATTCTTTATGGACCCGAAACCCGGCAAGACCGAGTCTCAGCCGTTCCTCAGCGACGTCAAGAAGCTGCGCGCCCAGGCTCGAGCCCATGCTGAAGAGCGAGCCGTGACCAGCGCCTATGAGGGGGATCCCAAGAAGACCATCGAGATTCTGCAGGCGGTGCTCGCGACCGAAATCGTCTGCATGCTCCGATACACCATGAATTCCATCGCCGCGAGCGGCATCTCGAGCGAGGGAGTGAAGGAGGAGGTTGCGGATCACGCCGCGGAAGAGCAGGAGCATATGAACCTCGTCGCGGAATGGATCAATCAGCTGGGTGGGAAGCCCAACTTCAACCCGGAGGGGCTCGCCAGCCGGGCGACCTCGCAATACGTGGACTGCACGCTCCTGATCGACATGATCAAGGAAAACCTCGTCGCCGAACGCATCGCCTGCGATCACTACACGGAACTGATCCGCCACTTCGTGGACCGGGACCCCGCCACCCGGGTCATGCTGGAAGGCATCCTGCAAAAGGAGGAGGAGCATGCCAACGACATGCATGACCTTCTCGTCGCCCATCAGGGTAAGCCGATGCTTCCCAACTCTTGAGTAACGCGACTCTCGGGCATTCGAGGTCGGATGCCTCCGGGACCCGCGAGCTGAAGCTTCGAAGCGGTTCGCCATCATGGTTCGCCTATCCCACCCGGATTCTAGAGCGGAAGCGACCGCCCGGGACTTCCGCACCGATGGGGTGGTCGTCGGAGCGGGGATCAGCGGCGCTCCGGTGGCTCATTCCCGGGGACGAACCGTTCGTCGATGAGGGCCGTCGCGAAGCCGCCACGCCAAGATCCATGGTCTCGAGCGCAAGTTGGTGCAAGGGATGCCGGTGCGATACCCTCGAAGCCTGCCTTGGAGTGATTTCAGGCAGTCACGGACCGCAGGTGCGGGCGCCGGCCGCTACGGAGGATCGAAGCCGAGGGTGAGTTTCTCCTTGCCCGCTTCAAAGATCCGCAGCACGCTGTCGCTCCCGCCTGCGACGATGACTCGTCCGTCCATGCTGGCGGCCGCCGATTCGATGTATTCCTTCCCGAAGGGATATCCCCGGGTTTTGTTGCCGTCCTCCTTGGCCGTGCGGAGCTGGCCGTCGCCCGATGCCAGCAGCATTTCATTCGGGCCTTCCAGCCACGCGATCGAGGTCACTTCCTTGCGGAAGCCCTCGATCGTCTTGAGCTGCTCGCCCGTGACGAGGTCCCAGACCTTCGCGACCTTGTCGGCCCCGGCGCTGACGAGGATGCGCCCGCTGCGCTTCCACGCAAGGCCGAGGACGTGCTGCGTGTGTCCCTCGAAGAGGCGGATGAACGCGCCCGTCTTCGCGTCGAAGATCTTGATCAGCTTGTCGGCGCCGCCGCTCGCGAGCAGGCGGCCGTCCCGGGAGAAGGCGAGCGTGAAGACCGTGTCGCTGTGCGCGTCCTTGATCTCCCGCTCCAGGGCGCCGGTGGCGGGGTTCCAGATCTTGATCTCGCCCGTCCGCGCGGGAATGCCGCCGCCGGAAACCAGCGACTTGCCGTCGGCGCTGAAGGTCAGGGCCAGCACCCGGTCGAGGATCGGGGACTGGAGGCCCCCGTCGCCGATCGTCCGCTCCAGCGTCCAGTCCGAGGCCTGGGTCCAGACGCGGACGCTCGTTCCCGCCGCGGTGAGCAACCGGCCATTGTTGAGGATCGTCACGGACTGCGGCGCCGCGTCGAGCGGGCCATAATCCTCGCCGCTCTTTCCGGTCTCCGCGCTCCAGGTCTTGACGGTGGTCTCCTCGCCGGACGTCGCGACCAGGCGGCCGTCCGCGGAGAGCGCCGCCTTGCGGATGGGACGCTCGGAATCGGTCACCGCCTTTTTCGCCGCCGCCAGGGCGTCGTCCGCCGTCTTCACTTGCGTCTCGGCAGCGGCCAGCGAGGATTTCGCGGCGGCCAGGGCTTCCTGGCCGCGCTTCTCCACCTGCAGAAGTCTCTCGTGGTTCTGCTGCGCCGCGGAGAGCGACTGGGTGGCCTGCGTGCCTTCGGTGACGGTCTTGGCCGCCGCTTTCAGCTTCGGGTCGAGGTCCTTCTGGCGCTCGCCGAGGTCCGCGATCGCCTTCGCCGCGGCCGCCGCGCCTTCCTGGGCCGTCTTCGCCTCCTGCGCGGCCGCGTCGGCCGTTTTCTGGGCGGCCTCGGCCGCCTCGCGGACCTTCGCAGCCTCCTCCGGCGCCGCGTCGGGCTTCAACGCCGCCGCGGCCTTGGCGGCTTTGTCCGACTCCGACTTCGCTTTCGCGGCGGCCTCGGTGGCGGTCCTGGCCGCTTTCTCCGCCGGCTCGCGCGCCGCCGTCGCCTTCTTCAGCCCCTCGGCGGTATCGGCCAGGCTCTTCTCGAGCTCGGCCTTGGTCTGCGCCGCTTTCTTCCCCGCCTCTTCCTTTGGGGAAGTCTCCTTGGTCAGCGTCGCCAGCCGGTCGGCGGCTTTCTTGACGTTCTCCGACTCGGCCGCCACGAGCTTCTCGCCGTCGGTCGCCGCGGCCTTGAAGTAGGCGATCTCCTCTTTGTAGAAGGCCAGCGACAGTTCCGCAGCGGTCTGAGCGTGCGCGGCGAGACGGTCGCCTTTCAGCGTCGACTGCAGCTCGCCGTTCTGCTTCCAGAGTTTCGCCGTCGTCCCGCCCGCGGATACCCACCGCTTGCCGTCGGCCTGAACGGCGAGATCCGTGACGGGCGCCCCGTGATCCATCTTCCGGTCTTCCTTGCCGGACTCCGCGTTCCAGAGGCGCAGCGAACCGTCCTCGCTGCCGGAGAGGAGTTGCTTGCCCGGGCCGACCGTCCGCAGCGCCGTGATCTTTGCGGTATGGCCCTTCAATTCCCTGGGTTTGTCCCCGGGCGCCCCCGGGGCGGGAACCGTATAGAGGCGGATCAGGAGGTCGCCGCAGGCCGCGGCCAGGCGCTTGCCCTCGAGGACGAAGGCGACGGCGTGGATTTCCTGTCCGACGTCGACCGAGACCGAGGCGCCGCCGGCGAGCGTCCAGAGGCGGAGGTTCTTGTCGGCCGATCCGGAGAGCAGCTGGCCACCCTCGGTCGAGAAGGCCAGGCTCAGGACGGGGCCCGTGTGACCGCTGAGGGTCTGGGTCTTGATTCCCGTGGCGAGATCCCAGAGGACGATGCCGTTGTCGGGCCCGGCGGTCGCCAGGAGTTTGCCGTCGGGGCTCGCCGCGAGGACTCCCGCGCCCGCGCCGGTCTCCAGGGTTGCGGTGGCGGGGGCGGGGCGCTTGCGCCAGAGGCGGATCGTCCGATAGCCGCCCGAGGCGAGCAGGGTCCCGTCGGGGCTGAAGGCGAGCGCCTGGACATAGTCGCGGTCGGCGACGCCGCCTTCGCGGAGAGCCGGGTCGATCAGGCGGGCGGAGAGGGCGCCGATACCGCCCAGGCTGTAGACGAAGATCTGGTTCGCGCGCCCGCAGGCGGCGAGCTGGGCGTCGCCGGTCATCGCGACGGAATGGATCGGATTCAGGCCGGGGGGCAGGGGACGCCACTGGGGCGGCTCCGTATGGAGCACGAGCGATGCCGGGGTGGCGGGCGCGCCGGCGTCGATCCAGCGTTTGAGGAGGTCCATCTCTTTGGCGTTGAGCGGCGTCGCGCCCACCTTGTTCTTCTTCGGGGGCATGACGAGCTCTTCCTTGCCCGCGACGACCTGGTAGAGGAGGCTCTTTTCCGCGTCGCCCTTGACGATCGCCGGGCCGGATTCGCCACCCTTCAGCATGAGCTCGATGGTATCGAGACGGAGTTCGCCCTTCACCTGGCCGTGGGTGTGGCAGGCCAGGCAGTGGGCTTTCAGGATCGGCTGGATGTCCTTGCTGAATTCCGGCTTGTCGTCGTCGGAGCGGACCGGTCCGGAAAGCGCGAGCAGCAGAAGGGCGGCGGGGATCAGGCGCTGGAGCAGGCTCATCGCTTGTATATACCCTCCGGTGGCGGGCCGGGTTGGTCAACCCAGAAAAAATGTACCCATCTTCCCGTTTGGAGGACCTTTCGGGCCTCGACGACTGTATTGCAGGTGGTACAGGTTGGCGGCGCCGCGGGACGCTGCCGGTGGGGCGATGAAACATGGCAAGCTGCCGTCGCTGGGCGGTCCCTCTGGCGGGTCTGCTTCTGTCCACGGC
>DASQOM010000204.1:0-4435 GCA_035644495.1 Planctomycetota bacterium
TTCGTCAGGCCCTTCTCGCCCTTGTAGTACAGCTTCGCCAGCACCGGCACCGCGCGGATGTCCCCGATCCGGCCCAGCGCCGCGCAGGCCGCGCAGCGGACTTCCTCGGTCTGCTGGCGCTCCTCGGTGATCCGGTTCAGCATCTCGACGGCGCCGCGGAAGCGCAGGCGGCCCAGGCACTCCACGAAGGTCATCCGCGTCTGGGGATCTCCTTCCGCGGCCAGCGTGTCCAGCAGCAGGCCGCCCGCGCGCGGATACGACTGCTCCGAGAGCATCGTCGCCGAGCGCCGCCGGACCGCCACCGTCGCGTGGCGCAGCAGGCCGCCCAGCGCCATTTCAGCCATGTCCGGCGGCATCGCCGTCGGCATCACCTCGATCATGTGCATGACGTCCGACGGCACGCTCGTCTTGCCCAGCTCGTCCATCAGCACCGTCGCGGCGCCGGCGCCGGCCCGTGCGATGAAGGACGCGAAATGCATGCGCCGGGCGGGGGTCTCCGCGTTCTTGATCTCGCGGATCAGGAAGCGCGTCGCGGCGGCGTCCAGCGCCTCGATGATGCGCGTCGACTCCGGGTCGCCCGCCCGCACCTTCTCCGAGAGCGACGCGAACCCGACACCGCTGGCGACGCGTTCCAGGGCGATGTACGCGAGCTCTCCGCGCTGGGGGAACGTCGAGTCCTTGATCTGGTAGTGCCGGTGCAGCATCTCCAGGATGTCGCGGGCGCGGTCGATCTTCCCGCGCCGGATCCGGAGGTCCGCGATGAAGGCCGTCATGTCCGCCAGCACCGAGTACACGTTGGCGTCGCGCTCCACGTCGAGCGCCGTCCGCACCGCCTGCTCGAACGCGTCCTCGACGTCGGCCGTTCCCGCGCGCTCGAGGCCGCGGCGCATCGTGTTCAGGGTGCGGGCGACGGTGAGGCGCTTCCGGGCCGTGCGGTCCAGCAGGATGCCCGAGAGCGAGCCGAGCATGGTCTGCATCAGCTGCCCTTCGTGCAGCGCGCCCAGCTCGTCCATCAGCGAGTTGCCTTCCTGGCCCAGCGCCTGGACGCGCTCCTCGTCGTTCATCTGCAGGATCAGGCGGACCCGCGTCACCGCCGCCGACTCCGCCGGCTTTCCGGACTCGCTGCCCTTCTCGGTGCCGGGCAGGGCTTCCACCGCCTGGGAGGACAGGATCGTGACCATCAGCGACGCCAGCCGCGGATTGTGCCGGAACGCGTCCACGAAGACCTTGCCGATGTTGCGCAGCGCGGGATGGGTCTCGGGCGCCGTCTCCTTGAGGAGCCGCGCCAGGTCCCCCAGGGCCTGTCGCGCCTGCTCGAACGTGACCTTGCCCTCGTCGCCCAGGTCGACCCCGTCCCCCGGCCCCGATCCGTCGGTATCCTTCCCCTGGGACCTCGAGCCCGCCTCCTTGAGAAGGTTCGGGTCCTGCTCCACCAGCTTCTTCATCAGGTGCAGCCGCGCCTCGGATCCCATGCCCTCGTTCGCCGCGGAGTCGATCAGCTGGTCCAGGTTCGCGAGCAGCTTGGCGAGCTCGGTCTCGCCGCCGGCCAGCTTGCGCGCGGCGTCCTCGATGACGATGTCGCCCTCGCCCAGCGCGACGTACTGGACCTCGTCGACCGAGATCTGGTTCACGCGCTCGTCCCGCAGGCGCTTGTTGATCTCTTTCCCGTCCTTCACGTCCCAGAACTTCTTGGTGAACGCGTGCAGGAAGCTGATCAGCTCGTCCAGCGTCAGGCCCTTGCGGAACGTGACGCTCTTGACCGCCGAGTCGTTCAGCAGCCCCATCATCGCGGCTTCCAGCGAGTCCGACACCGTCCCGCGCTCGGGGAGCGGCCTGCCGTTCACCAGGAGCCCGCGGTGCGTCTTCGACAGCGTCAGCGTGTTCGCCGTCTCGAGGAACGAATGGATCGAGTGGTAGGTGTCGGTGACCGTCTTGAGCACCTGCGGGCTGTCCTTGGGGTACAGCCGCAGCTGCGCGACCGAGACCCGCAGCGTCAGGAAGATGTCCAGGACGGCCGAGTCGGAGGTGCGCGCCCCCAGGTTTTCGACGAGCATTTCGAACTCGATCCCGGCGACGTGGGCCTCGCGGCCCCGCGATTCGAGGAACTGCGTCCAGCGGACCTTGCCGCGGGTGCTCGTCTTCGCTTTCTGGCCGGGGAGCATGATGTCGACGTTGACGGGGCTGCCGTCGACCAGCGGGGCCGTCGCGACGAAGCAGACACCGAGCGCGCTGACGTCGATGACGCGCTGCACGAGGTTGGCGCCCGGGACCCCGGTTCCGTCCTCGCGCGTGCAGAGGATCACGGTGCCGGCCTCCGGCTTATAGCGGGGGTATTTACGACGCTCGGTTCCGCCGCTCTTCATTTGGCATCCACGGTCCAGAATCGGACGGTGGCATCCGCGCTGCTGGAGACCAGGATCCTCCCGGACGGCGCGAAGGCCACCGAGCTGATCCGCGACGAATGCGCCGGGATCACCTTGCGGATCTTCCCCTCGATGGGATCCCAGATCCGGATCATCCCGTCGTTGCCGCCCGCCGCCAGCAGGAGCCCGTTGGGGCTGAAGGCCAGGCACGTCAGCTCCTCGCCGTGACCCGGGAGCACCTTGAGCTCGCGGCCCGACTCCGCGTCCCACAGCTTGATCAGGCCGTCCGTCGACGCCGTCGCGAGCGTCCGGCCGCCCGGCGAATAGAGCACCGCCTCCACCACATCCGCGTGGCCCTGGAGAAGCTGGACCTCCTTGCCGGTTGCGACCTCCCAGATCCGCGCCGTATGGTCCAGGCTCGAGGAGGCGAGCGTTTTCCCGTCCGGGCTGAAGGACAGCGACTCGACCCCGCCCGAGTGGCCCATCAGCACCAGCGGCTGCTCCTGGGGAGGATCCAGCGTCCACAGGTGAATCGAGCGGTCGTAGCTGCCACAGGCGATCCGCTTGCCGTCGGGGCTGAAGGCCACCGCCTGGACGAAGGAGGTCGGCCCCTCCAGCGTCCGCAGCTCCGTGCGGTTCTGGAGCTCCCAGATCCGGACGCGGTTGTCCCGCGCCCCGGTGGCGAGCGTGGCGCCGTCCGGCGAGAACGCTTCGCAGAGGACCCCGGCCGGATGAACCATTGGGGGCGCCTGCTCCTTGAGCGTGCCGGCGTCGAAGAGGCGGACCCGGCGGTCCTCCCCGGCCACCGCCACCAGCCTGCCCTGGAGGTCGAACTTCGCGGCGTCGACGTTCTGCGACGTAGCCGGCAGCGCCCCCGCCGCCTCCGGCAGCTTCGGCGCCACATACACCTGGAACTCCGTGGCGACATGGAAGAACGACTTCGGCGCGATGGGGATCGGCGGCTGGTTGGTCCCCGTGCTCCACGACAGGACCATCGACGCCATGAACGCCCTCTCGAAGTACTCCACGGTGATGCGGTGGTATCCCTCGTCGAGGCCGACATCGATCGTCCGCTGGGCGTCGTTCCGGCTGTTCCACGACGCCATGATCTGCTGTTCGTCGATGAAGAGGCGCACGCCGTCGTCGGCGGAGGCGCTGAAGAGGTATTTTCCCGAGCGCGGCACGTGGACGTACCCGTTCCAGCGCACGGAGAACGAGTCGACGGGCCCTCCCAGCCAGGCCGGACCCTCGTTCCAGCGGAAGTCGAGGGCCGTATCGACGCGGCGGACGGCGAGCGACTGGAATCCGGTCCCGATGTAATACTCGCCCACCAGGCCGGGCTTCAGCGTGCCGGGGGAAAGCGGATGCGCCTTCAGATTCGGCGGGGGAATGTATTCCTGCCGCTTGCCTTTGCCGGTCTTCTCCAGCAGCGCAAGCCCGTGGAAGACCACCTCGCTCTCGGTGGTCCCGATGCCCAGGCGGAGCGGGTTCCTCAGCCTCCATTGCGGCCGGAGGCCCAGGTCGCGGAAGTCCGTTTTCCACTCCAGGATGAGGGTCTCGTTCAGGTAGGCCTTCACCCCATCGGAGCGCACCTGGAAGAGGGCGACGTACTTCCGGTCGTTGACCAGGACCAGCGGCGACGATTTGGATTCCACCAGCTCGGGCTCCTTCCCCGCCGCCTGGATCTCGAACGCGCTGCGGGTGTTGAGCTCGCCGCCGAGCTCGCAAAGGAACTGGCGCCCGGCCTTCGAGAGGATCACGCTGACCGGGCCGGATCCCGAGCGCCGCTCGAACAGGAGCTGGAAGTCGTATTCCTGCGGAAGCTGGAAGGGGATCTCCACCCGCGAGTACGCACCGCGGTCGCTGAGCAGACGGGCGTTGTCCTGTATTTCCCAGGTCCCCAGGATCGCATTACGTCGGGGATCGATCATCGACAGGAGGTTGAGGGCGTCCTTCCACGCGTCCCCGTTCCCGGTCTTGGTGATGTACGCCTGCGTGCGGCGGAACTCCTCCTCCGCCCTGTCCGCCTCCTCCTTGGCGCGCTTGGCCTCGGCCTCGGCCGCCAGCCGCTT
>DASQOM010000205.1:0-5217 GCA_035644495.1 Planctomycetota bacterium
CCTGGTCGGCGGTCAGGACGGCGACCCGAAACGCGGGGGATTGTTGTCGACGGTCGACGCCTATAAGGACTTCGAGCTGTCGCTGGACTTCCTGATCGACGAACACGGCAGGTACAACAGCGGGGTGTACATCCGGAACGACGCGGGCACGTCGGGGCAGACGACGTACCAGATCAACATCGGCCGGGCGGAGGTGGGCGAATACACCGGCGGGGTCGTGATCCACAAGGGCAAGGGGATCGAATGGCTGGGAAAGGGGGACGAGCAGGATGCCGTGCGCAAGCCGCTGGCGTGGAATACCCTGCGCATCCTGGCGAAGGGCCCGCACATCGAGGTGGACCTGAACGGGGTGCGGGTCTCGGACGTGACTCAACAGGATGCGCCGCCCCGCTTCCTGGAGAAGGGGGTGATCGGCTTCCAGACCTATGGCGCGGAAGGCTGGTCGGGCTTCGTCAAGTTCCGCAACCTGCGGATCCGTGAGCGATGAGGAGGTCACCCATTTCGACACCCTTAAGGCCCATTTCCGACACCTTCGTCGGATTTCCGAAGAGGATTGAGGGCGATTCCCCATAAAACAAGCAGAATTGCGGTCGCCATTCTGGCACGTCATGTGCTAAGCTACGGGTGCGACCCAAGGGCTTGAAGGAGGAGTCGGTGAAGTCCCCGCTGATCGGTCGCACGGATCCTGAAAAGGTCTTCCGGGGCCAGCTCAAGACCCTCGTCCGCACCCTCGAACGTTCGGTCCTGGACCTCCTCGAAAACTTCTGGGAAGAGCCCCTGCGCCGACACACCCACGAACTCTCCCGCGCCCTTCTCGAAGGCGCCAAGACCTACGGCTTTCTGGAGATCGCCAGCGTGACGCGGGCCATCACGTCCCTCGTGGCGCTGCCGATGGAGGAAGTGATCTCCCTCGAAAACGCCCTGCGGGAGAAGCTCGCGGAGCTGATCGGCCTGCTGAAGGAGATGGCCGATCTCATCGCCGCCTAGATGGCAAGGACTGACTCCGAGTCGGTTATTGCAGCGGATCAGACCTGGCCGGCCTCGGCCATCGCCTGAATGCGCGCGCGCTCGCGCTTCGACTCGTTGATCGCGTGCTCCAGGGCCTCGTCGGCCAGCAGCGTCATGTCGGCGGCCGCGCTCTTCAGGTCGCCGTGCTCCACCGCGCGGGAGATGACCTCCGCCTTCGTCGAGCCCGACTTCTTGCCGAGGAACGGCTTCGCGATCAGATAGATCACGTCGCGCAGCTTCATGAAGCGCGTGAAGCGCCGGAGCAGCCGGAACGTCTGCAGCGGGTGATGGACGAACTTGTAGAGGATCAGCTTCCGCATCTCCTCGGAACGGATGCGGTGCACCTCCTCGCCCGACAGGCAGGTCGGGTCGATCGACGTGCACTTGAAGTACTTGTACCAGTCCTGCGCGTCGTTCACGAGGCCGCGCTTGGCGTACTCCGACCAGAGCGGCGTGCCGCGATAGACGCACATGCGGTTGAAGCCGAAGCTGTCGATCTTGATCTTCGACGCGAACTTGAACGTCGCGCGCAGGTCGGCCTCGGTCTCGTCGGGGATGCCGACGACGAAGAACCCGTGCACGATCTCGATGCCCGACTTCTTGGCGTTCGTGACGGCGGTCTCGATGTCCTGCAGCGTCTGCTCTTTCTTCAGGCGGTCGAGGATCTTCTGGCTGCCGCTCTCGATGCCGAACATCACCGTGCGGCAGCCCGACTTCGCCAGCTTCGGGAAGAGGTGCTGCGCGACCGAGTCGACCCGGCCCTCGAGGCCGTACTTGATCTTGTTCTTCTGCTGGATCAGGCCGTCGCAGATGGCCTCGATGCGCTTGGGCTGCAGCAGGAAGTGGTCGTCGACGAAATAAACCGAGCCGTAGCCGTGGTTCTCGAGGTGCTTGAACTCCTCGATCACGTGCTGCGGGCTGCGCGAGCGCCACTTCCCCTCGTTGAAGATGGGGATGTCGCAGAACACGCAGGGCCACGGGCAGCCGCGCGACGTCTGCATCGTGGTGAAGCGGTCGAGCGAGAGCACCGCCGGCACGTCCAGCGGCATCGACTCGACGAAGTCCAGCGGCACGCTCTCGCGGTCCGGGAAGGCCCACTGGTCGAGATTGCGCTCGAGGACGCGGTTCGCGTTGTGCTGGACTCTGCCGTCCTTCTGCCAGGTCACGCCCGTCACGGTCGCGGGATCCTGCAGGCGCTCCATCAGGTCCAGGATCAGCTGCTCGCCGTCCCCGCGGCAGACGAAATCGATCTCGGGAACCTGCATCTTGACGAGCTGCGCGTTGAGGGAGGCGAAGACGCCGCCGAACGCGAGTTTGACGGTGCTGTCGGCCGCCCGCAGCTGGCGGGCCAGGATCTTGGCGTAGGGATAGCTGGTCGTCGACAGGAAGCTCATGCCCACCAGGTCGGGCTTTTTCGAGAGCATTTCCTTGAGGATGACTTCATTGGGCGTCTCGGGATTGGCCTGGTCGAACATGAAGACTTCATGGCCGGCCCGCTTGAGGACGGACGAGAGGGACATGATGCCGATGGGGGGGAAGCCCATGAGCTGGATCCGGCCGTTCTTGGCGCGCTTTTTTCCGGGGATGGCGTAGAACTGCGGATCCCGGACGTGAACGAGAAAGACCTTCATGAACCCCCGTAGCCCTTCTTCAAAACGGGATTGTACTCCGTTTCCGGGGTGGGCGGAATAGCTATTTTGAAGAAATGTCGCCCCGGCCTCAGCGGCCCATGTCGGAAAGGGCTTTGACTTCCTCCGGCGTGAGGGCCCGGCGGTAAAGGCGGACGTCGTCGAGGGCGCCCACGAACGCGCTGTGCTCGGAAGCCCAGCCGATGCCGACCGGGTGGGCCGGGGTTTCGGCGGCTCCCTTGCGCTGATCCTCGGCCTTCTTCTCGCCGTCGACGTAGATGATCGCGCGGCTGCCGGAGACGACGCAGGCCAGATGGCGCCACGGACCCACCGCGTAGCCTTCGACCGTCTTCATATTGAGTGCCGCGGCACCGTACTCCTGGAAGAGGATCTGCCCGGTCTTCGTCTCCAGCCAGACGCCGTAGTTCCGGCTCTGGCCCTTCCCCTTGCCGAAGAGACAGGCCCAGTCGCCCGTGTCCGCGTCCTTCCGGAACCAGAACGCCACCGTCAGGTCGTCCGGCAGGCGCAGATCCTCGGCATCCGGGATCACCACCCCGTCGGTCCCGCCGGAGAAGCGCAGCGCCCCGCCGAACTTGCCGTCCACCCACTCGATCTTCCCGTTCAGCCGGCCGTTGTGGCCCTTCCCCGTGGCGTCGGCCACGTCCGCGCCCGCCCCCTCATCGAACGTCCACCACGCGAGAAGATCGGGATCCGGCGCCGAGGCATCCGGCGTCTCCCGGTCCTTGTCCACGTCCTTCAGCTCGGCCTCGGTGGGCGGCGCCTTGCGGGTCGATGACACCACCGCGCCGCCGATCGAAAAACCCGCCTGGTTGGTCATGATCCGCAGCTTCTTGCCGCCGGCCGACGCGTACTTGGGCAGCGGGATCTCGACCCACTCCCAGCGCGACGCGGTCTTCGGATGCGTTTTCGCGCCCTTGACCTTGTGCTCCTCGTGCGTCTTCTTCAGGTTGCGGACCGGAGGCTTGAACGCCGACGCCGCGCTGGTCCCCGGCTCGCACGCGATCTTCTTCCGCGTCTTCGGATCGGTGTCGGTCAGCTCGCTGCCCTGCAAATAGCAGTAGAACGTCTCGTCGCAGCAGGCGCCCAGCCAGACCCAGCAGCGGTAGGCGGTGCCGGGCAGCGCGGCGAACTCGATCTCGGCGACGTTGCGCAGCGTGTCGGGCTCGTCGCTGTCCTTGACCGACTCGAGCTTCCCCGCCTTCGAGAGCCGGAACGTCCCCTCCGCGTGGAAGTTCGCGGGCGCAAAGGTGTATTCCTTCCCCGACTCCGACCGCCGCGCCAGGCGCTCGGCATAGACTTTGGCGATCGACGTCGACGCGAAATCCGTCCGCAGCGAGCGGTACTGCTCGATGGCTGCCGCGCGCGTCTCCATCGAGCGGTATCCCCGCTCCGCGGAATAATAGAGCTCGCGCGCGCCCTTCTCCGCCGGCTCGGGCTTCGGCATCGGCGGCGGCTGAACCGCGCCGTAGGCCCACCACCGGGGGCCGGGATCGGCCTCGTAGGATTTGGCTTCGTCGGTCGCCCCGTCCAGCAGGCAGAGCGCCGAGAGCAGGCGGCGATCCGCCTTCCCCGGCCGCGCCGTCTCCGCCAGCGTCACGAGCGAAACATCGGGCCATTCCACGAAGGTCGACGTCTTCCCGGAATGGATCTCGACGCGTTCGGCGTCGATCTGGAGGATGAGCCCCGAATAGCGCTTGGACCCGCCGGAGTCCTGGCGGACCAGCACCGTCAAACCCGAGCCGCGGGGCTTCTTCTTCATCGCGTCGAGGGACGATTTCGCGACGGTCGCCATGCCCCGAAGATCGTCCGCATCGTGCGCCGCCTCGCGGCGGGCGTCGTCGTCCTTCATGACCGCGACCAGCCGCTCCAGATCGGCGATGGCGCCGGCGAAATCCCGGATGGACGCGCGGTCGAGGATCGCCTTGAACTTCGAGGGATACGCCTTCGCTTCCTCGCTGAGTCCTTTGTCGGCCGGCTTGTCCGGGTTGGCGCCGGGCCGGCCCGGCTCCTCCGGCTTCCCCGCGTCCGCCTTCCGGCGCGCCTCGATATAGAGATCCGAGATGCGCTTTTCGACGGCGAGGTTCCATTCGGGCGTCTGGTGGGAGGGCTTGAGCTCCTCCAGCCTCTGGGCCGCTCCCCGCGAATCGGCCCTGTCGACCAGCTCCTGGACCTTCGCCTCGGCCTCGGCCATCCAGACCTTGACCTGGTCGAGCAGCGCCGACTTGACGGCCGCCGCCTCCTTCGCGGCATCCGCCGCGACCTCGGTGCCGTCCCACTTCCAGACGATGTCGTTGAACTGCTTATAGCGCCCGCTCAGGTCCTCGGGATGCGCCCGGGCGTACGCGCGGGCCTTCTCCAGGTCGGCCTTCTCCGGCGCGACCCGAATCACCGTCTGTTGCACCGGTATGTCGCCGGGCGGCGTCGCATGGTCGGAAGCGGCGGCGGGGGCCGGAGCGGGGGCCGTCCGGAGCAGCAGCAGCGCGACGATCAGGATCAGCACGGCCGCCGCGGCGGCGCCTGCCATCGGGAGGACCTTGCTCAGGGGACCCTTGGCCGGAGG
>DASQOM010000206.1:0-7415 GCA_035644495.1 Planctomycetota bacterium
GTGATGCTCACGGCGCCGACGTTCTCGCGCAGCGCGGTGTGAGACACCACGATGACGAAGAACAGCGCGGCGACGTAGCTCAGCCCGTTGAGCAGGTCCTCCGGATCGCCGATCTCGCGCCGGGTCATGAGAAAGGCGAACGTCAGTCCGGCCGCCACCAGGGCCGGGAGGAGATAAGCGATGAAGGGTCCCACGAAATGCCGCCGGGCCGTCAGGTTGAACGCCATGGTCGGGATCGCCGGCCGCCCCGTGCGGCTGACGATCCCGATGGTCGAGGCGGGCGCCATCAGCTGGTACGTGAAAAAACTCTCCTGCAGGCGCCAGTTGTTCACTTGAAAGTCCTTCGCCACCCCCGGCAGGGCGCGCGGGGTCATGACCGGGAACGCGGTCAGGTCGGGCGTGAGGACGATATTGGCGTCCAGCTCCAGCGGCTGCAGCAGAACGGACACGTTCCGCCGGTCGAAGGGGAAGAGGCGCGGATTGAAGGACTGCTGCAGGCTGAGGATGATGCGCCAGACGATGACCTCCTCCGTCCCCTGCTTGATGCGTTCGACTTCGTCCATGGTCTGCTGTTCGCCGAGCTCGTGCGGGAGGGTGAAGCCCTTCCGGAGTTCCTTCGGCATGTTATCGGGGTAGCGCTGCCAGACGTAGCCGCCGATCGTGACCGAGCCCGCGTCCGGGAACTTGAGCGCCGTGATCTGCATGCCGGTGGGAATCTCATAGGACGCCTCCGCCTTCGTCAGCGAGAGACGATAGCGCTCCAGATAGCGCTCGATCGTGACCCGGCTCGTGACCGGCGTTCCCGGCGGCCGGTCGACGTCCCAGGAAAGGATCCAGGTCAGCAGGATCAGGGCGGCGCAGAGCCCCGAGAATCCGCCGACCCAGATCCACAGGGACGAAGTCGTCCCGCGTTCGAGGCGGACGGCCAGGGCGAGCAGGCAGAGCAGCGACGCGCCTCCCGCGAACGCGATGTGGATCATGGAGCGGAGGATCATCCGGGGCGCGACGGCGTCCTCCTCCTGCTGGATGATCAGCGCCAGCCCCCAGCCGGTCGACGCGACCGGCTCGAACAGGATCCAGACGTCCTTTCCCGTGAGGGGATCGAAATGCTCCTCGACGGAGGAGCTGCCGGCCAGCACGCGGCGGATGCCCTCCTGGAGCCTCGGATCGCGGAACGTCTCGTCGCGGGAGGTCGACCCGTGCACGACCTCGCTGCGGTTCGGATGGGCGAGGAACGTTCCCTTGCCGGTGAAGACGACGCCATATCCCGTCGCCCCGAGATCCAGCCGGGTCATCAGCTCCTGGAGGCCCTCGAGCGAATAGTCGGCGGTGACCACGCCGCCGGTCTTCCCCGCATCGCCGGCCGCTTTGAACGTCGTTCCGTATTCGATCAGGACTTTGCGGGCGCCGGTGGCGAGGAAGGGCTCGTTCCAGGTCGGCCCCTTCGAGAGCGGCGTGTGATACCACGAGGTCTTCGGTCCGTTCGGATCGCTGGAGGGCGGCTGGGAATAATCGTACGACGCGCCCTTGAGGATGCCCAGCTGCCCGTCCAGCTGGCGGCTCACGTACTCCTGATACAGTTTCTGGCCGGGCTGGTAGGCGAAGGGCTGGAAGGTGATGGCGACCCCGTCGAGGTCCGCCCGCCGGCCGCACTCGTCGCGCATTCGCTTTTCGATCTCGCCATAAGGAAGAACGCCTTTGCCCAGGTCCTGGGCGATGGCCTCGGCCAGGTCGCGCGCCTCGTGGAACGATTTGTCGATGCTGCCGGCGGCCTGGGAGGCGAGGACGCGGGCGCGGGCGAGGGTTTCTTCGCGGATCTTCGACTGCGTCCAGCGCAGATCGGCGGAGAGGCCGACGGTCGCGGCGACGGAGAGGGCCAGGCCAATCCACCAGAAGCGCCGCCCCCGGTTCTGGCGGAGCGCGGTCGTCGGGCCGCCGGACGGATCGGGCGTTGATGGCATTGTTCCGCGGGCAGCGGGGCCGGCGGAGCGTGGATTCTCGCACGGGCGGCGGCTTCGTTCAAGAATTCTGAACGGGAACAGTGTCGACTTTGTCGTCCCGCCTATGTAGACTTTCACCCTGTAAACGGACGGAGACGGACTCAGAACAGGAGGGAAAGGCCCATGAAATCGAACGGAACCGGACGGATCCTGGCGCTCGTGCTGCTGGCGGGTTGCGGCGGTCCCGAGACGGGACAGGAACGCGCGGAACGGGCGGCCCAGTCGATCGAGCAATTCCGGACCGAGCTGAACGACGGGATGAAGCAGGTGGACGCCGGCCTGGCCGCTCTGAACGGACTCAGCGCCGCGACCGACAAGAAGGCGGCCTATGACAAGCTGACCAGCGAGATCGCGAACACGGAGTCGAAGGCGGCTGAGATCCGCGAGTCCGCCGACGCCATGAAGGCCGGCGGCCGGAACTTCTTCAAGAAGTGGGAAGAGCAGCTCGCGGAGATCAAGGATGAAACCCTCCGCGCCCGCGCCAAGGAACGGGCGAGCGAGCGGAGCAAGCAGTACGCGGACCTCGAGCTCAAGATGGGCACCGCGAAGGGCGCTTATCCTCCCTATCTCCAGGACCTCAAGGACGCCCATACGGCCCTGGCGAACGACCTCAATGCGAAGGGGATCGCGGCCGCCGACTCGCTCTTCAAGAAGGCCAATCTGGATGGCGTGGAACTGAAGAACCGGATCAACGACGTGGCCAAGGTTCTGGACGGCGTCGAGGCGGATCTCCGCCCCGCGAAGTAAGGCCGGTCGTCACGGTCCCTGGATGCAGCGGAACCCGACGTGGGACATCCCCGTGTCGGGTGCGCCTCCGTGCCGTGCGCTGGGCCGGTACCTCGAGCAGTATTCGTCGCAGCAGAGGAAGGAGCCTCCGCGCTCGGCCCGTCGGGCCGTATAGGCCGGGCCGGGCGCGGCGTCGGGACCCTTCGGATCGACGCTGACGCCCGACGTCTTCCCGTACAGTTCGGGATCGAACCAGTCGGAGCACCATTCCCACACGTTGCCCGACATGTCGTACAGTCCATATCCGTTCGGGGCGAACGACTTGACCGGCGCCGTGCCCTGGAATCCGTCGAGGGCCGTGTTGCGGAACGGGAATTCCCCCTGCCAGATATTGGCCTGCGGCTTGGTCTTCGACAGCGGCTCGTCGCCCCAGACATAGGGCTTGTCCACGAGGCCTCCCCGCGCGGCGAACTCCCACTCTGCCTCGGTGGGCAGCCGCTTCCCCGCCCAGACGGCATAGGCGACGGCGTCGTCCCACGCGACATGAACGACGGGATGAGTCTCGCGTCCCTCGATCGAGCTGCCGGGGCCTTCCGGGTTTTTCCAGGAGGCGGCCGGCGTCCACGTCCACCACTGGCTGTAGTCGCGCGTGTCGACCGGCCGGTCGGTCTTGTGGAAGACGAGGGCTCCTGCGACCAGGTCCTCCTTCCTCGGCGGCGGCGTCCCCGGCGGGACGTTCTTCAGGATGTCCTCGACGGAGGGGACCCGCTCGGCAATTGTCTTATAGCCGGTGGCGTCGACGAACTTCCCGAACTGCGCGTTCGTCACCTCGTGTTCGTCCATCCAGAAGCCTCTGACGCGGACCCGATGGGCGGGTTTCTCCTCAGGCCGCGCGGAGTCGTCGTTGGACCCCATCGTGAACTCGCCGCCGGGGATCCAGACCATTTCGGCGGGGGCCGGTCCCGACGGCCGTGGCGTCGGCGAGCCGGAATCCGCCAAGGCGAACCAGGCGACGACCCCCGCCACCGCGGCGAACCCGACGAGGAGCGGCAGATTCTTCTTCATGGGAGCGTGCAGTATATACGGAGCGTTCCTCGAAAATCTTGTTCTGCCGTCATCGCCGTTCTAAGGGAAGGCCGTTCGAGAGGGAGCTCCGATAACGTTCTCCTCGCCGTGCTCGCCCTGGGAATGGGCGATCCCGACGCCGCCGCCGAACTGCCCTGCACCCTCGATGAGCTGGAAGCCCCGCCGATGGCGGCCGAGGAGTCGGAGCGCGGCTGGTGGCTGGGCCCGCGCGTCGGCTACATCGAAGCCAAGGACGCCGATAACGGCACCTGGGTGCTGGGCAGTCAGGTGCGCTGGCACATCCTCTCGTTTCTTGCCGTCGAAGGGTCGATCGAGGTGCACCAGGATCGCTACGACGACGGCGACATCAAGGTGTTCACGGTCCCGATCCAGATTTCAGGTCTCGTGTATCTGCCGCTGCCCGGCAACTTCCGGCCCTATGCGGTAGCCGGCATCGGCTGGTACGTCACGCGGACCCATTTCAGCGGCGGCAACACGTCCGACGACGAGTCGACCCACCCGTTCGGGTTTCACCTGGGGATCGGCGCGGAGCTGGAGCTGACGCCGCGGCTGAGCATCAACGGCGACTTCCGCTACATCTTCATGGACGAACCGCCGCACGTGGGCAACGACGAGTTCGACGCCTGGGAAGTCACGATCGGACTCCACTTCAAGTTGAGCAAATGGAGCCTGCTTCAGCATCGGACGGGCGGCAGCAGGATCATCCGAAGAACTGGGCCAGGCCCGACTTGTTCCGCGCCCGGAACTTCGCGCGGGCGCGGATCCCCTCCAGCGTCTGCTTGATCTTCTCGCTGGCATAAGGCGCAGGGTGCTCCCGGAAGAAGCGCTCCACGTCCGCCGCGTGCTCCTCGGTCGGGATGCCCGACGCGGCCGAGGCGATGAAATGGCCGATCAGACCGGACTTCCCGTAGCGCTCGTCGAGCACGGGCCAGAACTCGCGGAGCAGCTTCCACGCGGTCGGCTTCATCTCCACGGGGACCGAGCCGAAGACGGCCACCGCGTCCTGGCGACGGACCTTGTCGGACAACGCGTACTCGATCGCGCGCCGGGTCAACGCCTCCTTGCGGAAGGCGCCGAGCGAGCGCAGCAGCTGGACCTTCACCTCGGGGAGGTCGGCCTTCTCGTACAGCTCGAGGATCGCGTCGAACGCCGGCGAGTCCCCGTGGCGCGCGGTTCCATAGAAGATCGTCGAGCGCAGGTTGGGCGGCAGCGTCGACAGATCGCGCCTTCCCAGCTCGAAGCGGCGGCGCACCTCGTCGATGGTTTCGGGATGGCCGAAGCGGACCGCCGACCCCAGGATCGTCGACCGCAGCAGGGTCCGTTCGCTGGTTTCCCCGGGCTGCTCCTCCCAGCCGATCTGCTCCGCCGTCGCCTTCAGCAGCGCGCGCGCCCAGTTCTCGAGGCGCTCCACGTGCGGATCGCCGAGGAAGATGTCGGCCAGCGCGGCGAGCCCGTCGAGCACGCCTCCCCAGACATAGGGATTCGTCTCCCGGCCGAACGCGCCCGCGAATTTCAGGTAGACCGGCACCGACAGATATCCCGCCCGCATCAGGGAGTACGCGTCCTCCTGCAGGCCGTAGCGGTCCATCGTGGGCAGCGCGAGCTTCTCGACGGCTTTCGTCAGCCCGGCCCAGCCCGCGTCGTCGTACTGCGCCAGGTAGAAGCCGGCCTGGCCGGCGTTGACCTTGATCCATTCCGACGGCGGGGCCTCGACCGTTCCCTCGCGCGTCGGGAGCCGGGCGGGGGAGGAACGACCCTGGTCGTCCGTCGTCGGCAGCGGGATATCCCAGAGCGTCGGATCTTCGACGGGCCGCTCGGGGTCGCGGTCGAGCAGGAAGCGTTCCTGGCGCAGCCGGAGGGCTCCGGCGTCCCGGCGGACGAGAACCACGGGCAGGCCGGTGACGCGCGTCCATCCGTTCATCATGGTGCGGACGTCGACGCCCGTCCCCTCGCCGAGCGCCTTCCAGAGGTCGTCGGTCGTCGCGCAGGCGAACGCGTTCTGCTCGAGGAAGCGCTGGATGCCCTTGCGGAAGGCCTCCTCGCCGATCGCGCGCTCCAGCATGCGGAGCACGGAGCCGCCCTTGTTGTAGGAGATCGCGTCGAAGATCTGGTCGACCTCGTTGGGATCGCGCACCACGACCTCGACCGGGTGCGAGCTGCGGAGGCTGTCGAGGGACTTGCCCCCGGACGTGATCGCGGCGAGATATTCCTCGAAGATGTTCCACTCGGGGAAGAGGGCGTTGGAGGCCTTATAGGCCATGAAGGTGGCGAAGCTCTCGTTCAGCCAGAGGAAGCTCCACCACTCGGGCGTGACCAGGTTGCCGAACCACTGGTGGGCCAACTCGTGGAGGACCACCTCCGCCACGCGGCGCCGCTGCGGGATCGACGAGCGCTTCGGGTCGACGAAGATGGCCGTCTCGCGGAACGTGACCGCGCCCCAGTTCTCCATGGCGCCGTACTCGAAGTCGGGGATCGCCAGGAGGTCGAGCTTGGGCAGCGCCCGCTGGTAGGGGATTCCGTAGTAGTCGCCGAAGAAGTGGAGGCCGCGGATCGCGGTCTCGAGCGCGAAGCGGCCCAGCTCCGCGCGGCCGGGCGTCGCGTACACCTTCACCGGCATGCCGTCCGCGGTCTTCCCCTCGATGGAGTCGAACTCGCCCACCGCGAACGCGAGCAGGTAGGTGGACATGATCGGCGACGGGGCGAAGCGCACGCGGCGGCGGCCGTCGGGCAGGGCGTCGTCGGCGACGACCGGCATGTTGGAGACGCAGAGGCGGTCCTTCGGCGTGACCATCGTCAGCTCGAAGACGGCCTTGAGCGCGGGCTCGTCGAAGCAGGGGAACGCCCGGCGGGCGCTGGTCGCCTCGAACTGGGTCGTCCCCATGTAGCGAGCGCTGCCGTCCGCCGCGGTGTAGCGGCTGCGGTAGAAGCCGCGCATCTCCTCCGCGATGGCGCCGGAGAACGAGAGCGTGATGGCGGCCGCGCCCGCCGGAAATGGCGTCGACGAGGAGAGCGTGATCCGCTCCTTCTTCTCGTCCGCCGCGACGGAGAGCAGCTCCGTCCCTGCGCGCGCCCCGGCGATCCGGAGGCCGACGGAGTGGAGCACGATCTCTCGCGTCGGCGTCTTCACGTCGACGTCGATCGTCACCTCGCCCTTGAAGGTGAGCGCCTCGAGGTCGGGCTCGAGGGCGAGGCGGTAGCGTCGCGGCGCGACGGCCGCGGGAAGCCGGAATTCGCCGGAGTCGGTCACGTGGTGTCCCCCCTGGTAGTCAGTCCGCGACTATCCTAGAAAAAAACCCCGCGCGGCGCATCAATCTCAATTCCCCTGCACGGTTTCCCGGGGCGGCGTGTCGACTCATCGGGGCCAGCAGTCCGGGTTGGGGGGTGTATCATGATCAGCAGCAGAACTCGCCGGCCGTTCCCTCCGGCGGCGGCCGATCCCTGAGGCCGGGGCCTTTCCGTCGACCTCCAAAACGCGTTGAAGGGACACTCTCTCTTCGCAGGGGGAGTCCGTCTGCATCCGGGACACTTTAGGAGGGAATCATCATGGGCAGCGGACATCGACGGCTGCGGTACTTCCTGCTCGCGGGCGCCGTGCTCGCGGTC
>DASQOM010000207.1:0-33866 GCA_035644495.1 Planctomycetota bacterium
CGGCCTCTCGCGCTGACGGGGCGCGACATGTTCTGCGGCGGGCTCATCCTGGCGATCATGATCCTGCCGATCATCACGGCGATCTCCCGCGACGTGCTGCACGCGGTGCCGCGGGCGCAGATCGAAGGCGCCCTGGCCCTCGGGGCGACCTGGTGGGAGAGCATCAAGGTGATGCTGGCCTACTCGAGATCCGGGCTGTTCGGGGCGGTGATCCTGGGGCTCGCCCGCGCGGCCGGCGAAACGATGGCGGTGACGATGGTGATCGGGAACAACAACCAGATCCAGCCGTCGCCCTTCGCGCCGGCCCAGACCATGTCGTCCCTCCTCGCGAACGAATTCTCCGAGGCGGAGACGGTCGCGCACCGCTCGGCGCTGGTCGAGGTGGCCCTTATCCTGCTGCTCCTCTCGCTCGCGTTCAACATCGTGGCGCGGATGCTGTTCGTCGGCTCCTCCGTGCAGCCGAGCAGGGCGGCGTGAGCATCCTTGGGTTTCAGGGACGGAGGCGGCTCCGGAACAACGCCGCATTCGCGCTCTGCCTCTTCTTCACGGCCGTCATCCTGGCCGTGCTCGCCGCCGTCACCTGGTACCTGCTCTCCATCGGCTTCTCGTCCCTGACCTGGAAATTCTTCAGCGAGGTGCCCAGCGGGTGCACCGACGCCGACGTCGGCGGCATGAAGCACGCCATCTTGGGGACCGGCGTCCTGATCGTCCTCGCGTGCCTCGGGGCCATCCCGCTGGGGATGTCGACCGGGGTCTTCCTGTCCGAGTACGCCGCGGGCTCGAAGCTGGCGCAGTCGGTGCGGTTCGTCTGCGACGTGCTCGCGGGGGTGCCTTCCATCGTCGTGGGCGTGCTGGGCTACGAGCTCGTGGTGGTGCCGCTGGGCCACTTCAGCGGCTGGGCCGGCGCGCTGGCGCTCGGCTTCATCATGGTGCCCCTGGTTTCCCGCACGACCGAGGAGATGCTGCGCCTCGTGCCCGACAGCTACCGGGAGGCCTCGTATGCGCTGGGCGCGACGAAGTCGCGGACCATCGTCGAGGTGGTGATCCCGGCCGCGTCGGGATCGCTGATCACGGGCGTGATGCTGGCGATCGCCCGCGTGGCGGGCGAGACGGCGCCGCTGCTGTTCACGGCCCTGGGATCGCGGCTTCTGACTCTGGATCCGCGTCAGCCGTTCCCCTCGCTGACGGCCCAGGCCTTCGTCTATGCGACCGGCCCCTATGAGGCGCAGCGGAACCTCGCCTGGGGCGCCATCCTGGTGCTGATCTCGCTGATCCTGATCCTCAACGGGCTGATCCGCCTCGCGAGCCGGCGCTGAAACGGGCTACTTCAGCTGCTTCGGCTCCGGGAACGTCCACTGCCCGCTCAGAATCTCCGCGCGCGGACGATAGAGGCGCACCGTGTAGTTCCAGCCCTTCATGATCGGCAGGCAATTGGGCGTCTCGCCGTCGCAGCCGCCGAACTGGATCGCGATCGAGCCGTCGTCGCCCTTTTTCGCCGTGATGCTGTTGAGAGTGTAGGCGTCCCGCGGATTCGGTTCGTAATAGCCTTCCGCGTTATAGACGCTCACCGACCAGAAGGCGTCCACCGGCACGTCCTTCACCAGCAGCCGGTACGCCGTCGTGCCGTCGTTCTTCGGCGGCGTCACGTTCAGGTAGATCGCGGCTTTGTCGGGGTTGCCTCCCCAGCCGAGCGCGGTCCCGACCAGATGACGGACCGGATCGACCTCCTCCTTCGTCCCGAACGCTTTCTTGAAATCGGGCATCGTGTTTCCCAGGACCAGCAGCGCGTCCCGGACCGTCTTCTGGCTGACCGGATCCCAGGGCGGGACCTCGAAGCTGCCCGGGCTCTTCTGCTCGACCTTGATCGCGTCCTGCAGCGCGTGCACCTGCTCGAGGTCCTTGGGATCCGCCGGATCGACCAGGGTCCGGATCGCGAAGGCGACATAGCGCGTCCCGACGTTCCCTCTGTCGAACACGGCGGACTCCGCCCCATACAGCACCGCCGGGACGTAGTGATCCTCATTGATCACCTGGAGCGCCATATAGCGCTTGCCCGCCTCGGGAAGGGCGATCGTGACCGGGCCTGCTTCGAGGTCGAACACGCCGGAGGAATACAGCGTGTCCCGGTTGAGGCGGATGACGGTTTGATGGTCGATCCGCGCAAGCTTTCGGCGGTGGCCGAGCTTGCCGAGACCCGATTCCTTGACGATGCCGCTGAAGTACAGATCGCTTTCGGCGCGCGTGAAGTTGTCGACGGTGACCGGGACGACGTCGGCCGCGGCGGCTGCCGGTGCGGGAGAGACCGGTGCGGGCGCCGGCGGGGTTGCCGCTTTGCCGCCGATCCTCTTCAGCGGCGGCGCCTTCCAGGTCCCGTTCAGGGCTTCCGGCTTGGGCCAATACAGGCGCGTCGCGATCAGAAACGGGCCCGCCGGTGCAGGGAGCCAGTTGGACTCCAGATCCGCGCCGGGATTCTCGTGCTGGATGTGGATCGTCACGCCTCCGTCCGCGTCGCGCTTCAGCGTCGGCAGCATGGACGAGTTGATCAGATAGCGGTTCAGCGGATTGGCGTAGAGCAGGCTCGCGGGAAGCTGATAGAGCGTGAGCGACCAGAAGGCGTTCACGGGCGGCAGCCCCTCCGCGCCGAAGCGGAGCGTATACCGCTCGGCACCGCGGAGCGGCTGCGTGTTCTCGTCGACGAAGTAGACGGGGTAGATCGCCTCTTCCTTCGAGTTGCCGTAGATGCCGAGCACGGCGGCCGTCATGCGATCCAGGGTGCGGTTCTGGAGGTACTCCCGGGTCCCGAAGGCGTCCGCGCTGCTGCGCTTGCCGGTGTCGATCTGCGTTTCCTTGAACTCCTTGAAAGCGGCCCAGGCGTCGGCCATCCCGGCCTGCACCGCCTGACGCAGTTCCGGAGTCAGAGCCGCCGGGTCGAAGCCGCGACGGCCGCGGATCCCGAGCTTCTCGAAGCGCGCCCGCAGGTCCACCTCGGAGGGATGCGTCGGGCAGAACTGGAGCACGAAGTCGAGGATGCGGAAAAAGTCCGGCGAAGTCCGTTGCTCCTCCGGAGTCAGCGGCTTGGGGAACTCGATCTTCGGCGCGGCCGGCGATTCGGGGTTTCCGAGGGCGACCGACAGCGGCCGCACCTGATAACCGGCCTGGACCTTCTTCACATTCTCGAGGTCCGCGTCGCCCAGCAGCTGCGTGCGGATGA
Source organism: Planctomycetota bacterium (assembly GCA_035644495.1). GTDB lineage: Bacteria > Planctomycetota > MHYJ01 > MHYJ01 > JACPRB01 > JACQFK01. Next base: position 3,212 of record DASQOM010000207.1, read on the forward strand.
TGACGAAGGCGAACTCGGTCTCGCACTTGAGGACCGACTTGACCCCGGGAGGAGTCTTGCCCTTCCACCCGGGCCCCGCCAGCAGGAAGGTCCCGGGCTCGCCGCCCGTGGCGCGGCTGCCCACGTAGGCGAAGTTGAAGGTGTACTCGTCGATGAACTGGAGCGAATAGTACCGGGATTTATCGATCTCCGGCACGGTGATGACCAGGGGTTCCGCGCGCAGATCCGCCCCGAAGAACGAGTACGGCGTGTCGGAGTTCGGCGTCTGGATCGCCTTGTCCTCGGGGGTATAGACCCTGGCCGTGTTGAACAGCGTGTTCCACGGTGCCTTGTACTCGGGATGTTCCCTGTTGACGAAGTAGGAGTGCTGGATGCGGTAGTGATCGACGAGCGGGAAGCCGTAGATGACGGCGTCCTTCGCGATGGCCCTCGCTTCCTGCGGCGACAGTCCGGCGCCAGGCGCCGCCGGCTCCGGCGCTCCGGAGCAGCCGGCGACGATGGCCATCACGGCCAGGATCAACATCCTCTGGATCATGAGCTCCTCCCTCGTTCCGCCCCCGCCCGGTCGCGCCGGCGGCATCATAATCGGGGAGACGCCGTCACACAAGCGGCGTCAGCGGGGGCCCGTTGCCCGACTCAGGGCGGCGCGGAAGAGCTCCGGATCCGAGTAGACCTGGATCAGCTCGCCGGTCCGGGAGAAGAGTTTCGCGACCGACACCGTCAGATGGACGAACTTCGACACCGCGAGGATGCTGACGCGCTTCAGGTGTGGCGCCTCTCTATTGAGAAACCGCGTCCAGGCATCGCTGACGGCCGTCGTCGGCCCCGCGGCCTCGGCGGCGTCGACGAACAATTCCACCCGCTCGGAGCCCAGATGGAAACGGATCTCGTTGAAGACCGCCGGGCCGAACTCTCCCGCGTCGCGTCCCTGGATGGTGATCTTGAGGACGGCGGGCGAAACAGGTTGGATTATGAAGGAGCAGCGTTTCGTCGCAAGGCGGACCGTCCCCCCTTCGAGCGTCTGGCGCTGGAGGGCTTCCGGCATGGCTCCCCAGTCTATGTTCCGGAGGCTTCCGCGGTCCAATCGACCTCAGCGCTCCAGGATGACTTTGAAAACCACGCGGGGTCCCGATCCTTCGGCGTCCGACACCGGGGTGAAACGGAGGACCCGGGATCCTTCCGCAGCGGCCGGCAGGGCGAGCCGGCCGTCGGCCGTCCACTCGACCCTGCTCCATTCGCTGCCGCGGAGGAACGCGTTGATCCTGGGCGACTGGGCCCGCAGTGCGGCTGTCCTGGCCGCGGAAGGGAATAGGAGCCCCCACTGGAGGGCGTTGCGGAACACCGCCGTCGCCGCAAGCGTCGTGCCTGCGCGCAGGGTCGTCCCCGGCAGCGTCACCGTCAGACGATCGAAGTCCACTCCCCGCTGATGGAGCAGCCTGCCCTCGGCGTCATAGGCCGCGTAGCAGGACTCCTCGCCGCGCGGGATGACATCGACCTTTCCGTCGCGGCCCAGGGCCGCGTCGAGGATGTCCCTTGTCGCGATCGGCAACGTCTTCAGCAATTTCCCGTCTCCGTCCATCAGCTGCAGAGTTGCGCCCGTGCCGGGGGTTCGATTGAAATCGGGGTCCATGCATGGCGGGTGTCGCCTCTGAGGGGCCAATTCCGCCGCGGACCCCCTCGGCGGCCGCCGGCTTCTGCGGCCTCCCGGGAAACCCGCCTTTCCCCAGAGATCCGGAAGGCAATCGGGGCCCGGAGGCTCCAGGCCGTCGCTTCCTGCTCAACTTCCGCCGGGTCCTCCTTGAATCTCCCCGGCGATCGGCCTCCCATGGCGAATGAAAGGGCGGGGATATTCAGGATCAACCTCGCCGGCACGGCAGCTGCGGACTGCGGGGACGGGAAGGGCTGATCGTGTGCGGGCTCCCCGTCCGGCGGCGGGGGCTCAGAGCAGGGACTTCAGGCGGTCGAGGAGCTGCTGCTCGGCGACCGGCTTCAGCAGCACATAGCGCGCGCCGGACTGCAGCGCCTGGTCGAAGGAGTTCCCCGCGGCCGTGTCGGCGACGACGATGAAGGGCTTGCGCGACGCGTCGCGGAGCTGGTCGCAGATCGAGAAGCCGTCCTCCGCGTCGAAGGAGACGTCGACGATCACGGCCTTGATCGCGTCCAGCCACGACTCCGCGGCCGACCACGAGTCCGCTTCGATCGCGTTGTAGCCTGCGGTGCTCAGCTGGCCCGCGGTCTCGCCCCGCGCGGCCGCGTCCTTGCAGATCACCAGGACGGAGGGTCCCGTGGGGCGCTTCAGCGTGGTGACCGCGGAAGCGTCGGCATCCATTGCCAGCACGCCGCGCTGCTTGAGATCATAGAGGGTATGGAGCACGGTGAACTTCGGGTAGGACGACTCGTGGGTGATGTGCTCGATGGAGCGGTGTCCGTCCACGAGGGTCAGGACTTCCCGGACCGCGGCCGGCTGCTCGTTGAGCGGGACGGGCGGGCCGGTGCGCCGAGGCACCAGCTGGTCCATCGGGATCTCGGAGCGGATCAGCGCCATCTCGTCGGCGCGCCGCGCGGCCTCGACCATGATCGAGATGACGTTGGAGTCGAGCAGGACGGTCGCGAGCGGCCCGGATCCGGCCGGCAGCGCCTCGTTGTCGGACTCGGCGAAATAGAAGCGCGCCTCCGGCCAGGCGAAGAGCTCGTAGATCTCTTCCGCCACCTGGTCGCGCAGGGCGCCTTCGACGCCTTCTTTGGACACCATGCCCGTCTCGATGACGAGATCGCCCAGGCGGCGGTTCGACTGCCGCTGCTCGGCCAGCAGACTCTCCAGCTGCTCGTTCGTGAGCCGGCCGCTGCGGACCAGGATCTGGCCCAGCGGGATGGCCCGGCGCACGCCGCTCACGAGGCGGATGCCCTGGGACGTGAACTGCATCGTCTTCTTGAGATCGCCGTTCGAAATGGTGAGCAGTCCCTTGGCCTGGCTCATGGAAATGACCTGGAGCAGGTTGCCCAGTCCCAGGATTCCCAGGTCGCCGCCGAAGGTTCTCATGTCGTCTGGTTCAGTATCGGCCAGTCGCCGTGCGGTCAGGAGAGTGTAGCACCTTCGCCGGAAAGCCGCGGGGTGTTACCATTTCTGCGCGCATGAACCCGGACTACCGCTCTCCCTGGTGGCTCCCGGGCCGCCACGTCCAGACCATCTACCCTTATCTGGTCCTCCGGCCGGAGCCGCCGGACTACCGGCGCGAGCGGGTCGAGTCGGCCGACGGCGACTTCCTCGACTTCGACTGGATGGAGCCGGCCGGCGCCGCCAGGAACGCCCCGCTCCTCGTGCTCTTCCACGGACTGGAGGGCAGCTCGAGGTCGCATTACAGCATCGCGATCCTGCGCGCGGCCGCCGCCCGGGGCTGGCGCGGTGTCGTCCCGCACTGGCGCGGCTGCGGCGGCGAGCCCAACCGGCTGGCGCGGGCGTACCACTCCGGGGATCATGCGGAGCTGGGGGCGATGCTCGAGGCGGTGCGCGTCCGCACCGGCCCCGCGCAGCTCGTCGCCGCCGGCGTCTCTCTCGGCGGCAACGTGCTCCTCAACTGGCTCGGACGCGAGCCCGACCGATCGCGCGCCTGGCTGCGGGCGGCCGCGTCGGTGTCGGCCCCCATCGACCTGGTCGCGAGCGGCCGCGCCCTGGACCGCGGCCTGAACCGCATCTACGCCCGCAACTTTCTCAAGACGCTGGTGCCGCGCGCGCTGGAGAAGCTGAAGCAGTTCCCGGGGCTCTATGACGCGGACCGGGTGCGCCGGGTCGACACCATCCACGACTTCGACGATCTCGTGACGGCGCCGCTCCACGGCTTCAGCGGCGTCCTGGACTACTGGACGCGGGCGGCCAGCAAGCCCTGGCTCAAGCATATCGCGCTGCCGACGCTGGTCCTCAACGCGAGGAACGATCCGTTCATCCCCGGCGAGTCGCTGCCCGCCGCCGCGGACGCGAGCGGCGACGTGGTCCTTGACCAGCCGGCCCGCGGGGGCCATATGGGGTTCGTGAGCGGCGGATTTCCGGGGGGCCTGGACTGGCTGTGCGGGCGGCTGCTGGATTTCCTGGGCGCGCGGCTTACTTCGTGATGGCCGCGATCGCCGCCTTGATGAGGGCGGAAGTCGCGCTGGCCGGCCCCCGGGTGTGGCCGACGGCGTCGGGCAGGTCCGGCTTGGACAGGCCGTTGGCCAGCAGGGGCAGCGCGATCTTGTCGGCGGGCGCGCCCTTCACCCGGGTCGGCAGCCCCATCGCCTTCAGGAGCCGGTTCTGATCCTTGAGCATCGCGTCGTCGGCCCAGCCCAGCTTCTGGGCTAGGTTTGCCTCCGCCTCCATCCCGACGGCGACCGCCTCGCCGTGGAGGATGGCGGCGCCGGCAAAGCGTTCGATGGCTCCGCCCACCCAGTGGCCGTAGCGGAGCGTCGCCCGCGCTCCGGCGCCGGGCGTCTGCGTCGAGATCGCCGCGGACTTCACCGTGGCCGCGCGGAAGATCAGCTCCTCCAGCGTGTTCATATCGCGGTCGCGGATCTTGCCCGCGTTGGAGTCGAGGAATTCGAAGAAGTCCGCGTCCTGGACGATGGCGCATTTGACGGGCTCGGCGAGGCCGGCGACATATTCGCGGAGGGGCATCTCGCGGAGCAGGGTGGGGTCGGCGAAGACGGCCATCGGCGGCTTCCAGCGCCCGGCGAAGACGGGGCAGGTGGCCCCGCCCACGGCGGCGTCGACCTGCGCGCGCAGGGTGCTGGGGATGAGGAAAAGGGGCCGGGAGCCGGAGAGGCGCATGGCCAGGTGGAGCACGGAGGTGCCGCCGACGGCGACCACGCAGACGCCGTCCTTCTCCAGGGCGTCGAGCTTGGTCTGAAGCTGGGAGAGGGTGGCCGCCTTGGCGGTGCCCTTGGTCGCGGACGCGACGCCGCCGCTCACCTCGAAGCGCGCCTGCTGCAGGCTCATCGCGACGTGGCGGGCGATGGGGATGCAGGGCTTGTCGGTGACGACGAAGACGCGCTTGGATCCGGGGGAGAGGACCTTGATGTTCTCGCCGGACTCCACGTGGACGCCGGGCCAGATGAACATCCGCGAGTCGGGGATGCGGACTTCCTGCACGTGGTGCGTCCTCCCAGGTTGGCCCAAAGAGTATCCGAGCCGTGCCCCGAATTCAACGACCCTTTATGGGGGGGGGGCGCGGAGGCTGCGGCGCAATTGTCGGGCCGCGGGCGGGCCGTCCGGGAAATTTCGAATCGGGACTTCCCGGGTGTAGCCGGGCGGCAGCGATCCTACCTGGAGGTCGCCCGAAAGGCTGAAAGATAGCGCACTGTGGGGCTCCGGAGCGGCACGGAGTTTGCTCTCTTCCCCCTGCAGCCGGAGGGAATGACCATGAGCCCCGAACGGAACCAGCTTCCCGTCCTGTCCCGTCAGCTTGAATCCCTTTCCGAGCGGGCCGGAACCTTCCAGTCGCGCGAGCAGGAGGAGCAGGACTGGTTCAGCGCCGTCTTGGCCAGCCTCCGCAGCACCCACGAGCGCATTTCCCGGGGCTTCGACTTCGGCACCCTGATCCAGGATTTCGTCCTCGAGGTCACCGAGGCCGGGAAGCTGCTCCTCAAGCAGGCCGGGCTTCCGGTGCCGGTCGACGATGACTACCTCGAACACGTCTTCCTCACGACGGGCCTCCAGCTGTCCCCCGGCCAGGTTCTGGTCCTGGAGCCCCGGATGGCGAAGTGGGCGATCGAAGAGTCGCTCTGGGGTCTGGAACTGGACCGCGCCCTGACTCGGAGCCGCTTCGACGTGCTGGACGTCGATCCGGCCCCGTCCGCCCCGATCAGCGCCTGGAGCCGGAAACGGGACCTGATCACGGCCAATCTGATCGCCGAAGAGCTCCTCGAGCGCGAAAACCAGCTCCCCTGACCTCCCGGGAAAAAAACGACCATCCCCTTCAATCCCGCCCCCTTCTGTCACGCCCCGGGAACCCCGATCGTCTAATGTCGTGGAATGCCTATGGACTTTGGGCCCGGGCCGGTCAATATAGTACAGACTTTTTCGGGGGCGAGATGAGTCGATATTTCGTTTTCGCATCGCTGGCGGCGATGCTGTCCGGATGCATCGTGGTCGTGGACGACCACCGGCGTCCTCCGCCGGCGACTCACACCGAGGTGGTCTACGTCCCGCCTCCACCGCCCCCGGAGCCGCCGCCTCCTCCTCCTCCGCTTCCTCCGGAGCCGCCGCCCCCGCCGCCGCCTCCTCCTCCCCGGATCTCGGTGGAGGTCAAGGTCACCTATGATTACCAGCCCTGCTGGGAGGACACGCGCGTCGTCGTCTACCGCGAATACTTCGCCTGCGAGCCGGTGACCTACGTCTATGTCGGCCGCGCGCAGGTCCAGTACGGGTACACCGACGATGAGATGTTCGCCCTGTGCTGGGTCGCGCGGACCCGCCGGGTGCCGGTGGGCGACGTGGTGGTCGCGTACGGCAACCACAACCGCAGCCTGTCGCTGGTGTGCACGCAGTACGGCATCCTGCCTTCGGCGTACTATGTCGATGTCGACGAGCAGTGCGACATGTCGATCCGCTATAGGCGGCTGTACATCGCCCACTGGTCGCGGCGCTACACGACGATCCAGTACACGAACGCGGACGTCATCGGCCTGCTGCACCTGCGGATGGGCTGCGAGTACTACGGGATGCAGCCGCGGGAGTACCTGCGGGTCGAGTGCACGGGAGCCGACTTCCGCTGGCAGGCGCAGGCGAACTGCCACCGGGCGGGCGCGTCGGGCTACGACTGCCGCCGCGAGAAGATCGTGGTGGTGCAGGAGCGTCCCTGGCAGTGCCGGGACCACAACGACTGGATCCAGCGCCAGAACAACTGGACGCGGACCCAGGAGCTGAATTCCCGGTCGCGCGAAGTGAGCGCGCGGGAGCGGGAAGTGGGCGAGCGCGAGCGCGAAGTCGAGTGCCGCGAGCGCGAGGCGAAGATGCGCGAGGATGAGTCCCGCCGCCGGCAGATGGAGGCCGAGGCGGCCGGCCGCCGCGCCCAGCACGACCGGGAGGTGGCCGAGTTCGAGCGCCGCCGCGCCGAGCAAGCCAAGGAGCGCGACGAGGCCGAGCGCCGCCGGCTGGACCACGAGCGCCAGATGGCCGACTTCGACCGGAAGAAGGTCGAATACGAGAAGCAGAAGGAAGAGACCCGGCATAAGAACGAGGAGAACGAAAAGCACCTGGGCGATGCGGACCGCCGGGCCGCCGTCGCCCGCCGCCAGGAGGACGAGCGGAAGCAGCGCGAGGCCGAGGAGGCCGTGAAGGCCCGCGAGGTCTCCGTCAACAAGGCGCACGCCGACGAGGAGAAGCACCGCCAGGAGCAGGAGGACGACCGCCGGAAGGCCCGCGTCGACCCGGGGGCCGCCGACGCCCAGAAGAAGCGCTACGAACAGGATCAGATCGAGTATCAGAAGAAGAAGGCGGAGCACGACCGCCAGCTGGCCGAGGACGAGGACCGCCGCAAGAAACAGGAAGAGCAGCGCCGGCAGCCGCCGTCCAAGCAGCCCCCCCCCGTGAAGCCGGCGGAGCCCCACGAGAACGCGAGGCCCCAGAGGCTCCCCGATCCGAACTCGAAGCCGGTGCAGCCGAACGAGCCTCAGAAGGGCGTCAAGCAGGTGGAGCCCGGTGAACCGCCCCGTCCCCAGAGGCTGCCGGACCCGAACCCGCGCCCGATCGAGCCCAAGCCCGAGCTGAAGAAGCCGGAGCACAAGGACGACGAGGAGCCCCGGAAGCCCGTGGAGCGCACGCCGGAACCCCGGAAGCCGGTGGAGCGTCAGCCGGAACCGCCGAAGCCGCCGGAACCCCGCGAGCCGGAGCGCCGGCCGCCGCCCAAACAGCCGCCTCCGCCCCCTCCGCCTCCCCCGAAGGAGGATCCGAACAAGAAGAAGCCGGATTCGTCCAAGTCGAAGGACGACAAGGACAAAGACAAGGATAAGGACAAGGATAAGGACAAGGACAAGAAGTAAACGGGGCCGGCGCTAGGGAAGCACCGACGCGTAGGCGGCGAAGCCCTTGCGCACGGGTTCCGCGGCGCCCTGCAGCGCCCGGGTCACCGCCTGCGTCCGGACATCGGTCCCCTCCGTCCGGAGCAGGCTCGCGGCCTGGACCGACACCGCCTCGTCATAATTCCCCAGCTCGCCGATCGTCGCGGCGAGGTCCTTCCCGTGCAGCGACAGCACCTTCGCGGCCAGCGCCCGGGGCGACGTGAACGCGCCGTCTCCGTCGGCATCGATCCAGACGGGATTCGTCACGGCGATCACCCGCGGATTCCACAGCGGCGTGTTCGGCTGGTACGGGCGCGACAGCGGCCAGTAGAGGTCGCGCACGCCGGGGCCGCTCGCGACGACGACCAGGTGCACGTCGTTCCGGGGCCGATCGATCTTCCAGCGCAGCCGCGCCTTCTCGCCGCCGGTCGAGACGGGCTCCACCCATTCATCGCGGATCCGCTCGCCGTTGGCGAAGAGCTCGACTCGGTCCACCTTGGTCCAGGAGGGGCCGGAGATCCGAGCCTCGACTTCGAAACCGTCGGACCCCGCGGGAGCCAGGTCGCCCGGACCGTAGCGGCCGTCGACCTTGACCTGCGCGAGCAGGCCCATGCTCACGAGGGCGCGCCCTTTGAGGAGGCTCTCGCAGGCCGCGGCGACGTCGATGCGGCCCGGGTCCGTGTCCTTGACGGCGATATAGGTGCGGGCCTGGCCGACGATGAAGCGGTTGACCTCGTGGCAGTCGCTGGAGCCGACGCCGGTGATGCGGTAGCCGTGGTTGAGCAGCGCCATCCAGTCGTGGATGACCTGGAAGTCGTCGCTGCGGAGGGCGCTCGAATTGAGGAGTTCCATCGCGTCGAACGTGAACTCCGGGCCGCGGAGGTTGTCGCCGCTGATGCGGTTGAAGTTCGAATCCGCGAACGGGACGAAGTTGCTGTGGTTGTTGCGCGGATGGTTGAGGATCACGACGCGGACGCCGGGGGTGGCGCGGATCGACTCCATGAGCGTCGTCCAGTCGGTGAGCTTCGAGTCGGCGAGTTTTCCCCCGGGTTCCACGGGAAAGATGTTGAAGTGGCCGGCCGGGGTGGTGATTTCGCTGCCGAGGACGGGGGTGAAGCGGCTCAGGAGGCCCATTCGCGCGGCGGCCTCCGCGTAGCCGTTGGCCTGGTTGTGCTCGGTGGCGACCGGCAGTTCCACGCCCTCGCCGGCGAGCGTGATCGCGCGCTCGTCGTCGGTGGCGTCGCCGTGCCCGCTGTACTTCAGGGTATGGAGGTGCGTGTCGCAGGCGACGAGGTTCGCGGTCGGAACCTCCCGGCGGATCTTCAGCGAAAGGGATCGCGACTCGCCGGGATCGATGCTGAGGGACTCCGTCGCCACCGAGTACTCGAACCCGCGGCCCGCGTGGACACGGTAGCGCCCGCCGGGCAGATGCACCTTCGCCTTGCCGTCGGCGGTGTAGACGACGCCCGGCCGGACGGCGATGCGCTGGCCCGCGGGGGCGGTCAGCGGCACGAGGGCCTCGACCGTGTCGTCGACGATGGTGATGCGGCAGGGGACGCTGCCGCCGAGGGACTCGGTGACGTCGATCGTCAGCTCGGCCTCGTTCAGCCAGGAGTTGAGCGGGTGGGGCTCGACGCGCATGACGCCGAAGCGGATCTCGTCGTTCTCCCTGGGCGGGGTCAGGACAAGCGTGTTCTCGCCCTTGTTCAGCACGCCGTTGGGGACGGCGAAGGCCGTGATCATGGGGATTTCGTAGAGGGGAAGGGTGCCCAGCTTCCGGTTGTTGAGCGTCACCGTCCAGAGGTACTTCACGTTGTCGTGCCAGAGGAGAAGGGTGGATTCGCCGGGGGCCGCCTCCTCCAGGACAATCGGGGCTTTGAGATCGCGGCCGTGGACGGGCTCCTTGTCGAGGTCGAGCCACTCGGGCTGGTCCGGGTTGCCCAGGTGGTAGAGCGTGAACTCCGGCGTCTTCCAGACCCGGTGCCACACCGTGCAGCCGGCCAGCCCCGCGAGGATGCCCACAAACAGAACGGTGCGTTTTGTGGTCATCGCTTTCCGTAGAAGAGGTCGCGGCCTTCGACGAGGGCGCGCATCTTGCGGTCGGCCACGGAGCGGTGCAGCATCCAGAAGCCGCAGTCCGGATGCACCCAGCGGATCCGCTCCGCGCCCAGCACCTTCACCGCGTGTTCGATCGACCGGGCGATCTCCGCCGGTGTCTCGATCTCATTGTCCTTGATGTCGATGACGCCAAGCCCGAGCGCGATGGACGGCTTGAGGTCCTTGAACGCGTCGAGCTCGTCCAGGCCGCGCCGCGCGAACTCGAGAACGAGGTGGTCGCAGTCGAGCGCGTTGAAGAACGGCATCAGCGGCTTGTACATGCCCTTCTGGATCGTCTGGCCGCCGTAGTTGCCGAAGCAGAGGTGCACGCCCTTATGATTCCGCGCACCCTTGAAGACGTGGTTGATCGCCTCCGCCGCCCAGGGGCCGTCTTCGGGCGAGCCCGGGAGATTGGCCTCATCCACCTGGACCACGTTGGCGTCGATCCCCTCCAGCTGTTTGCGCAGCACGTCGGCGATCCCCATCGTCAGCTCGCGGCGGTCGTGGTAGTGCTTGTCGAGCAGCGTCTTCCCGAGCATATAGGGGCTGGTGACGGTGAACTTGGTGAGGCGCGAGGCGACGGCCTTCAGCGTCTGCCACCCGGCGGGGAGGTTGAGCGAACCCTGTTCGATGGGGCTGTGCACCACCGCGGCCGGCTGGGTCCGGAACCTCATCCCCGGCATCGAGCGGAACAGCTCGATCTCGGAGCGGCTGAACGACGTCGAGATGCCGCCCAGCGGCGTCACGAAATACTCGATCATCCCGTTGGTCTCGGGATGGTTGACGTTGAAGCGCGAGAGTTCGCCGTCGGAGACGACGTCGATGCCCGCCAGCTCCTGGGTGCGGACGACGACGAGGATCGCATCGTGCAGGGCCGGGGTCGACGGATTCGCGGCCAGCCACGCGGGGATCGGGTAGCTGCCGACGACGGTGGTCAAAATCTTGGGTTCTTTGCTCATGGATGACATGATAATGCTCCGGGCGAGGGACCATGTCAAAAAGTAAGCGGGCGCTCCTGCTGCTGCCGGCGATCCTGGCGTCCTGCGCGACGGCGCCTCCGGCCCCGCTGCCGTCGGACGTGATCGTCTGTGGGGCGGAGGAGGTCTTCGTGCTGTCGATCCGCCGGAAGGGGGAGAAGGTCTGGAGCTGGACGGCGGCGGAGCATCCGGAGATCCCCGAGCCGCTGCGGAAGAAGTTCGGCTCGACGGACGACTGCAAGCCGGTGGACGGCGGCCGCAAGGTCCTGATCACGTCGTCGGGCGGCGCGGTCGCCTTGGTGGAGCGCCCCTCCGGCCGCGTCGTCTTTTATGCGGCGGCGGTGAACGCACACTCGGCGGAGCTCCTCCCGAATCACCGGCTGATCGTCGCCAGCTCGACCGGCAGGGACGGCGACCGCCTGATCCTGTTCGACCTCGCCCAGTCCGACAAGCCGCTGGCATCGGACGAGCTCACGGGCGCGCACGGCCTCGTCTGGGACCCCGAGCGCGAGCTGCTCTGGGCGCTGGGCACGAACGAGCTCCGCGCCTACGAAGTGCAGGCGGACCGCACGACCGGCGCCCTGGTGCTGTCGCGCCGGATGACGCATACTCTTCCGAACGACGGCGGTCATGACCTGAGGCCGCTCCCCGGATCGCCGCTGCTCAACCTGACCACGCACCATCACGTGTGGCAGTTCGACCGGGATCTGCTGACGTTCCGGACGCATCCCGACTTTGGATCGATGGAGAACGTGAAGTGCGTCGACGTCAACCCCGCGAGCGGCGGCACGCTGCTGATCCAGGCCGAGATCAGCTGGTGGTCCGAGCACCTGCGGTTTCCGGGGACCGACCGGGTCCTGGAGTTCAAGGGCCGGAAGCTCTATAAGGCGCGCTGGTGCCCGTCTCTGGAGTGATTTACTTTCCTGCCCGTTCGAAGGCCGTTTTGACCCGGCTTCTCAACTCCGCCCATTGCGCCGGCGTCCAATCCTTGGTCGGAGTGGCTTTCACCTCCAGCTGGTAGGCCAGCAACGACGCGGCGAAATTGCGGACTTCGATGCGGGAGTATTCGGCGCCGGCACAGGGGCCCTCGAACATGGGCGGGTCGGCGTTGACGTCGCGCACGGTCTCGCCATCGGCGGAGACGGCTGCAACCCTCAGCGCGGCCGGGCCGATTCGCCGATCTCGCTCAGGGAGCGGCTTGCGGCGTCACGCTCTTCAACCTTGTCCGAGCTCCGTTTCCCGATGAGTTCGCTCACCTTGGAGGGATCCGACTGAAGGGACGGGCAGCAGATCAGGTCCAGAAGGAGGGCGATCATGCGTCCGCTCTGATCCAACGGAGCGTCGTCCGGAAGGTTTGATCAATCGAGCTTTTTCAGCCGGACGTTGCGGAACTCGAGGCCCGAGCCGTGGTTCTGCAGGCCGATATAGCCCTTCCGCGGCCGGCCCTTGAGGTCGTCGAACTTGCTCATGTCCGCGTCCGTGACCTGCTCGCCGTTGAGCGTGATCGTCACCTGGTCGCCCTTGCAGCGGATGCGCATCGTGTTCCACTGGCCGGCCGGCTTCTGCGCCGCCTTGGACGGAGGCACCACGCCGTAGATCGACGCCGTGTGCTGGAACGGCTTGATCTCTTTATGGATCTCCGCGTCGTCGTCGAGGACCTGGATCTCCATGCCGAGCTTCGAGGTATGCCCCTCGCGCGGCGCGCGGATGAAGACGCCGCTGTTGCCGTCCTTCGGGCAATTGTAATCAAGCTCGATCTCGAAGTCGCCGTATTGCTCCTTCGTGCAGAGCCAGCCGCCCTTGCCGCCCTTGCAGACGACCTTGCCGTCCTTCCACTCCCAGCAGTCGGCCGGGCCGCCGACGGCCTCCCAGCCGGACAGATCCGTTCCGTTGAAAAGCGGGACCAGGTCGTCGGTCAGAAACGCCGCAACCAGGAAGAGATATAAGGCTCGCATCCGGGGGTTCCCTCGACTGTGCCTACTCTACAGATGTTGGCCTGACAGCGGGGCGCAGGCGGTAGAATTCCCGGGCTTCTGGGGGGCAGGATGGCCGACGACAGGGACGCGGTCCGCGAGCTGCTCGCGGGCGGCCGGAGTGCCTGGGACCGGTTCGCGCGGGACACCCGGCTGGTCGTCCTCAAGGCGGTGCACACCGCCGCGCGCCGTTTCCGCGCGTCCGAAGCGGACGTCGAGGATGCCGCCAGCCAGGTCTTCATCGAGCTCTTCCAGGACGACGCCAAGGCGATCCGCGCCTACCGCGGAGAAAGCGCGCTCACCACCTGGCTCACCGTCGTCGCCTACCGCATCGCCACCCGCGAGTTCGTCCGCCATATCCGGGCCCGCGAAGTCGAGGCCGCCAAGCCCGTGCCCGTCCCCGTCGAGCGCGACCGCGAGGTGCTGGAAACCCTCGAGAAGCTGCCCGAGCTCGACCGCCGCGCGCTCGTGATGTTCCACGTCGACGACTGCAGCTACAAGGAGATTTCCGATCAACTCTCCGTCCCGCTCAACCAGGTCGGGATGGTCCTCCTCCGCGCCCGCGAGAAGCTGGCCAAAGTCCTCAAGCCCTCCGCCGAAGAATAAAAATCGCATTCCGTTAGATTCGCCGGGTCCGGGTCCACGAACAGGCTGGAGAAAGGTGACGCCATGACGTGTCCGAAAGCGGAAGTGCTGAGCCAGTGGGCCGACGGGTCGCTCGACCCGCGCGAGGCCGCGGCCGTGGGCCGCCACGCGGAGACCTGCGCTTCCTGCGCCGCGAAGGCGAAGGAGCTGCGCGCGGTCGGGACCTGGATCAGGTCGGCCGTCGAGCCCGGTCCGTCGTGCCTGTCCGTCGGCGACATGGCCGCGGCACTCGACAGCGGCCGCGTCCCGCTCCATCTCCGCACGTGCCCGAGGTGCGCGTCGGAATTTCGCGCGCTCAAGCCGGAGAAGGAGACGCGCCGGGCGACGCGGCGCCGCGAGCGGACCGAGACGCCGGTAAGGGCCTGGGCCGCCGCCGCGGCGATCTTCATCGCGGTCGGCATCCTGCTGGTGATTACGGTCCGACAGGGCCCGCCTGCGGAAGAACAGTTCGCGTATCGTCCGCCCACCCCGATCAATACGCACAAGCCGGAGGCATTCCCGTCGGTCCCGGTCGTGACCCCGAATCCGCCCGCGACGACGCCCGGCATCGACACGCCGAAGCCGGTGACCCCGGAAATCACCCCGGCGACGCCGGCCCCGGCGCCCTCGGATCCCGTCGAGACCCCGAAGAATCCCGAGCCCGGCCGGCCCGCGAAGGACCCGATCGTCGAACGGGTCGACCCGCCCGCCGTCCGCACGGTCGCGGCCCTCGCCCTCAGGATCGGGAGCCTGTCCGCGCTGACGGTCGACGGCAAATGGGCGAAGCCCGCGCGCATCGAGGAGGGCATGACCCTCCGCGCGGACGGCCGCACGCAGGTCGAATTCGCGCAGGCCCGGGTGACGCTCGACAGCGCCAGCCGTTTCAGCGTGAGCAAGGACGAATTCGCCCTCCTCCAGGGCGCGATGTCGGCCGACGTCGCGCCCGGCGGCCGCTTCGTCCTCGTCCTCGAGGAACAGCGCTTCTTCCCGCAGACCCAGAACGCGCGCGTCCTCCTCTGCGCCAAGCCCGACCGCTTCCTCGTCGAGGAAGGCGCCGCGAAATGGAAGGAGACGTTCCTCCACGAAGGCGCGGAATACGACGTGAAGAAGGATTCCGTCGAGGTCCGCAAGGGCCGCTCGCTGCAGCCGGCCGCGCGCGCGCGGGAGACGGCGACCTGGCGCATGGACCTGTCGAATCCGAACCTGGTGAAGAAGAACGTGATCGGGCGGGTCGACAAGGACGGCGCCGAGCGCATGCTGGTGTCGGAGCTGACGCCCGGAGGCGTCTTCGCCGGGCAGTTGATCTACAACAACGGCGGCGAGGCGGCGCCGGTCTTCACGGTGAGGCAGAACACGGCGATCCGCTTCCGCTACTTCCTCCGCGAGCCGGCGTACCTGGAGCTCGTGATGTGGAACGGGACCAAGGCCGAGAACTTCAACAAGCCGCTCGAGCCCGTCGTGCGCCAGTGGACCACGCTGACGGTGTACGCGCGCGACGTGGCCGCAAACCGGGGCGGCAAGCCGGTGACCTGCGAGGTCGGCGACAAATACACCAGCTTCGGACTCTTCGTCGGAAAGGCCGGGATGCCTTCCGAGGTCACTATCGACCGACTGGAAATCCTGGAGATTGATCGATGATGCACCTGGCGGCGGCGGTCCTCCTCGCGCTGGCTCAGACCAACGACAAGGCCCAGGCGAACGGATACGACGACGCCTGGAAGGCTGCATGGCGGACGCAGTGCCGCACCGTGCTGCTCGGCGGGACGGGAAAGACGGACGGCTTCGTCCTCCACATCGGCGACTCGATCACCTACTCCAGCGCCTATGGAGCCTGGATCGGCGGCGGCGCCGGCAGGACGAACCTCGAAGACCTTCCGCTGTGCAACTGGATCAACAACTTCGCCGTGCCCGGCGGCATCGACGCCACGAGCATGAACGGCCTCTATCTGGCCCATAAGGACATTCCCGGCGGCAATCGGGCCATGACCGCCGCGGGCGGGATCGCCACCGACGAATTCCTCAGCGGAAACAACAACGGCGGCCCGCAGATGCCCGCGACCATGAACGTCGGCACCGCGCAGGGTTACGTGTCGAGCTCCACGTATACCGGGAACCTCCAGATCCAGACGGTCGCATACGCGTTCTCGGGCGCGCAGATCGCCGTTCTCATGCTCGGCACCAACGACTGCAGCGCCGGCCGCACCGCGGCCGCGTTCATCGCCGACCTGCAGACCATCGTGACGACGCTGGAAGGGAACCATATCGCGGTCGTGCTGAGCACGATCCCGCCGCACTCCTCGAACAATGCGCTCGCGATCCAGTACAACACCCAGATCACCAACTACGCCCGGAGCCACGGGCTGCCCCTGATCGACTTCTACGCCGAGATCCTGGCCCGCCAGCCGGTGAACTACGCTTCGACGCTGATGAACCCTGGCGACGTCCATCCCAGCGGTGATCGCGCGGGATATACCGTGAGCAGCGATCCTTATGCCAACGGCGGAGACCCCGCAACCCACAAGACCGGTGCCGCAGCCGCCGAGGTGGGCTATCTGCTCCGCAGCTGGCTCACCGTGCAGAAGCTCAAGGAAGTCCAGTCTTTCGTCGTCACCGGCAATCCCGCGGTTCCGGCAAATCCGGCGCCTGCGCCTCCCGGTCCGGCCCCCGCTCCGACGCCGTCGAGCGGCTCCGGCGGGGGCGGAGGCGGCGGTCATTGCGGCGGCAGCATCAGCGGGCCGGTGTCGCCGGAAATGCTGCTGATCAGCGCGCTCGCGGCGCTGGCGCTGCTCGGCGCGGCTCGAAAGACTGGTTTCTAGCGGCGCGGGGCCGCATCATGGCTCCGGGAGGATGAGCCCATGAGACTGGCCTGCGTCGCCGCCGCGCTGCTCCTGGCCGCCCGCTCCGCCGGGGCGCAGGATGCCGCGACCCTGAGCTTCGCCGAGAATCACGCGGGAAGCCATCCGCGCGCCATCTCCGGGGAGGACACCATCAAGGTCGACCTGTCGGCCCTGCCGCCCGGCGCCGCCGTCCACCGGGCCGTGCTGCGCCCCGGCCGCGACGAGAGCGAGGCCCAGCGGCACCGCGACATCCCGGTCCGCGTCACGCTCGAGGGCCGCGAGGAGCCCCTGAAGTTCCTCCCGCCCCGCTATGCCGCGTTCGACGTCACCGAGGAGCTGCGGGCCGCCCTGGCCCGCGGGGCCCGGTCGGTTTCCTTCTCCATCCAGGTGTTCCCCGGGTACCAGGCCGTCACCAACCGGCTCGACGTCACGTGCGCGGCGAAGGCCCGCAACGGGTTGCCGACGGTCACCGGCCTCCATGCCGTCCATCGCGCCGGCCAGACGATCCTGACCTGGATGGAGCCCGCCTTCAAGGGATCCGCCGAACGGCTGACCTATTCGGAGCTGTTCGCGATGCGGGAGCAGGTCTCGCGCGACGTCAAGCAGACGACCTACCGCATCTATCGCGCTTCGGTGCCGATCACGTCCGCGACGATCGGCAGCGCGGAACTCGTCGACGAGATCCGGCCGCTGTCCGGCTGGGACGTCGACTTCAACGGGACCTCCCCGCGCCTGACCCAGGTCGTTCCGCGCTACGTCGTCAGTGACGGCGCCGATCCCATCCCGCCGGGGACCGCCGTCTACGCGCACAATCCGAAGGCCGGGGGCAAGGCGTACTATGCGGTCGCGGTGGCGGTCGACGGCGAGGAAGACCTTGCGCGCTTCGACCGGGGGAACGCGCTGCAGGACCCCATCGAAGAGGGGACGGGGGCCGGGGAGCCGGTGCTGCAGCACACGGAGCTTCCCGACGAGTTCACGGATGTCCGGAAGCCCAGGCTTCTCTATTACGTCCGCTGGGAATGCCCGCCCAATGCCAACATGCCGTCGCGGCCCATCGACTACCTGGTCGCGATCCCGCCGAAGATGCAGGAGCCCGCGCCGGCCGGCCTCCACCTCCACTGTTGGGGCGGCAGCCTCGAGGGGGGGTATGGATGGTGGTACGACGCCGCCCAGGGCGCGATTCTGATCTCGACGAACCAGATCCCCTACGACTGGTGGACCGGTTACCACGAAAACAGCGGCACCTGGAAGTCGTGGCGCGACGGCGTCGTGCGCGACTATACGCAGAAGCGGCTGATCTCGTTCCTCGACTGGGCGGCGACGCAGTGGAAGATCGATCCCGCGCGCGTCTTCACTGCGGGAAGCTCGATGGGCGGCTCGGGCTCGCCGAACCTGGCGCTGCGCCGCGCCGACCGCGTCGCCTGGTGCGTGTCCTGGGTCGGCGTCCACCGCCCGGCCGGATCGCCGCAGTTCGCGTCGAGCTACGAGCGCGTCTACGGCGAGAGCGTCTGGAAGCTGCCCTTCCAGGACGGGAAGACGCCGGCCTTCGACTGGTTCGACGACGCCGCGTTCGTCCGTCGCGATCCGGCCAGGGACACGCCGCTGATCATCTTTGCCAACGGCAAGAACGACGGCGACATCGGCTGGCCGCAGGCGCACGAGTTCTGGAAGGCGCTGCAGGAAACGAAGCGGCCGCACGTGTTCCGCTGGGGCCAGGCGGGCCACGGCCAGCGGGCGCTGCTCCCGGGGCCCGACCCCGGCGAGCGCGAGCTCGGGATCGACGTCCGGCTCGACCGCACGCTGCCCGCGTTCACGAGGTGCAGCCTGGACGACGACCCTGGCGACGGCGATCCGGCCAACGGAGCCGCGGAGGGCCAGAGCAACCTGCACCTGGTCTGGGAGACCGCGGCGGACCAGGTCGTGGACGAAGTGGGCCGCTGGTCGATGCTGCTCAAGCTCAACAAGAAGGCGCCCAAGGATTCCTGCAGCGTCGACGTCACGCCGCGCCGCTGCCTGCAGTTCCGGGCGCCGTCGAGATCGAAGGTCCGCTGGCGGTCCTTGTCCGTCGACGGCAATGAACTTCAGTCGGGCGAGGTCGTCGCGGACGCCTCGGGGCTGGTGACGGCGCCGGGCGTCGAGGTGACGAAGAGGGGGACCCGGCTTACGGTGGAGCTGGTTCGATGAGCTGCAAGAAGGGACTCCGAGTCCCTTCTTGCCGGGCGAGGAGATTCGATGAGAAGCCTGATCCTGTGCGGCGTGCTGCTGGCTGGCTGCGCGTCGCGACCCGAAGCCATGGCTCCGGCCGACGACGAGCTCTTCCGCGACGACTTCTCGAAGTTCCCGGTCGGCATGCTTTCGGCGCCTATCGGCCAGCTGAACCCCGCGGTGCAGGAATATCACTGGCTCGCGCGCCGCGGCGTCCCGCTGGAGCCCTGGGAGAACACGATCATCTACCTCGATCCGTGGAGCGTCGGCGAGGAGGACGACAGGTCCTACCTGGAGATGCATCTGAGCGCGGGCAACCGCTATCTGGAGACCTCGCTGCTCGCGCCGTCGTTCGTCACCGGCGATCCGGAATGGCTGGACTGCACGGTCGAGGCGTCGGTGCGGCCCCTCTCGTTCGACGAGACCGCAGGCCTGGTCTTCCGCTATCGCACGAACCGCCATCAATATGTCCTGGTCCTGGAGAAGGGAAAGCAGCTCCGGCTCGCCGTGCGCGGCATGATCGAGAAGTCGTTCTGCCGCGTGGCGGTCCGTGACCTGGGCGTCGTCGACTTCCCCTACGACACGAAGACCTGGTACCGGCTCCGGGTGGAGAACGAGGGCCGGAAGATCCGGGCCTATGTCGACGGGAAGCTGCTGATCAGCGCCGAGGACGACGAGATCCCGTCCGGGAAGGTGGGCGTCATCGCGCAGTGCCCCGCGCGCTTCGCCGATTTCCGCGTCTCGTCGCCGTCGAAGGAAGAGATCGCGATCCGGATCCGGAAGCGGGCCGAGGAGGAGAAGGCGCTGCAGGACGGGAACCCGCGGCCGAAGCTGTGGAAGCAGTTCGAGACGCCGCTCTTCGGGGCGGGGCGCAACGTGCGCTTCGGCGACCTCGACGGCGACGGCATCCCGGAGATGGTGATCGCCCAGGTCGTGTCGAAAGTCGACAGCGGCAACTTCGTGGAGTGCAGCTGTCTGACCGCGGTGACGCTCGAAGGCAAGGTGCTCTGGCAGATCGGCAAGCCGGATCCGCGGCACGGCCTGCTGACGAGCGATACGCCCTTCCAGGTGCACGATCTGGATGGGAAGGGCAGGTGCGACATCTTCCTGATCAAGGACTTCAAGTTCCAGGTTCTCGATGGGATGACGGGCAAGGTCAAGCGGTGGATGTGGATGCCCGCCGTGCCCGAGGACTACAAGAACAAGGAGAAGGTCGCGAAGTTCGAGCTCAAGGAGCGGCCGCACGAGCTGAACGCGGGCGATTCGATCTCGTTCTTCGACCTGGGCGGGAAGGGCCGACGCACGGACATCCTGCTCAAGGATCGCTACCGCTACTTCTGGACCTTCGACCGGGACCTGAAGCCGCTGTGGACGGGCGGCGGCCGGCTGGGTCATTTTCCGTATCCCTTCGACGCGGACGGCGACGGGAAGGACGAGGTCTATATCGGGTATGCGCGGTGGACGCCCGACGGGAAGCAGCTCTGGACGAACGACGTGACGCTGAACGACCACGCGGACGGCGTCGCGGTGGGCAATTTTAGCGGCGACCCGAAGGCGCCCGCGCGCGTCTATGCGGTGGGCAGCGACGAAGGCTTCGTCGTGCAGGACCTGGACGGCAACATCCTCAAGCACCAGCGCGTCGGCCACACGCAGAACATGACGGTGGCGAAACTGAGGCCGGACCTGCCCGGTCTCCAGATCGCGACGATCAACTTCTGGAAGAACCCGGGGATCCTGACGGTCTTCGACGCCGCCGGCAATCTTTTGACGCAGGCGGAGCCGCACCACTGCGGGAGCATGATCCTGCCGGTGAACTGGCGCGGCGACGGCCAGGAGTTCCTGCTGCTCTCGGGCGATCCGAAGCAGGGCGGCCTGCTGGACGGCCGGCTGCGTCGCGCGGTGATGTTTCCCGACGACGGCCATCCCGACCTCGCGGCGATGGTCATGAACGTGACGGGCGACGCGCGGGACGAAATCCTGCTCTGGGACCAGAATCGCGTGTGGATCTACACTCAGGACGGGCCCGCGACGGTCGATAAGGTCTATGCGCCCGTGCGGAACCCGCTGTATAACGACTCGAACTACCGGGCACAGGTATCCCTGCCGCCCGGAAGGTAAAGACCGAGCAAAATAGCTGGTCTTCAGGGGTCCGGGCGGATAGGGTGGACCCGTTCAAAGGATGGGGGACCGTTGACCCGAGCGCTGTTGGTCTATCCGGAATTCCGGTCGGATTCCTTCTGGAACTACCGGGAAACCTGCAAACTGGTCGATGCGCGGTATCCCGCCGCCCCGCTCGGGCTCTGCACCGTGGCCGCCCTCCTCCCGTCGGACTGGGAGATCACCCTGGTGGACCGCAACGTCGAGGAGTGGAACGACTCCTACCTCGACAGCGCCGACCTGATCTTCACCGGCGGCATGATGGCCCAGCAGCTCGACTGCGTGGACCTCATCCGCAGGGCCCGCGCCAAGGGCAAGAGAGTGGTCGTCGGCGGCCCCGACGCGACGTCCAGCCCGCACCTGTACGGCGACGCGGACCATCTCGTGCTGGGCGAGGGCGAGCTGACGCTGCCCCAGTTCCTGGCGGACCTGTCCGCGGGCAACCCCAAGAAGACCTACACGGATGCCCGCAAGGCGGACGTGGCGACGTCTCCCACGCCGCGCTTCGATCTCCTGAAGCTGGAGCGCTACAACCATATCGGGATCCAATGGTGCCGCGGCTGCCCCTTCAGCTGCGAGTTCTGCGACATCATCGAGCTCTTCGGCAAGGTGCCGCGGGCCAAGTCGGACGCCCAGATCCTCGCGGAGCTGCAGAAGCTCTACGACCTGGGCTATCGCGGCCACATCGACCTCGTGGACGACAACTTCATCGGGAACAAGAAGCTGGTGAAGGCCTTCCTTCCGACGCTGAAGAAGTGGCTCGAGGAGCGGAACTGGCCGTTCGAATTCACGACTGAGGCGTCCATCAACCTGGCGGACGACCAAGTGCTCATGAAGGCGATGCAGGAGGTCGGGTTCTTCGCGATCTTCGTTGGCATCGAGAGCCCGGACGAGGCGACGCTGATCGCGATGCAGAAGCGCCAGAACACGAAGCGGTCGATCGCCGAGAGCATCCACAAGATCTACGCGCACGGCATGTTCGTGAACGCCGGCTTCATCATCGGCTTCGACACGGAGAAGGGCAGCGTCGCGCGCGGCATCATCGAATGCATCGAGGAGACCTCGATCCCGGTCAACATGGCGGGACTGCTCTTCGCGCTGCCGACGACGCAGCTGACGCGGCGCCTGGCCGCCGCGGGACGCCTGCACGAGAACTTCGACGTCGCGCCGGAGGGCGTGGGCGACCAGTGCACGGCGGGCCTCAACTTCGACCCCTGCCGCCCGCGGCTGGACATCCTCAATGACTATCTCCAGGTCGTGGAAAACATCTACGCCCCGGATGCCTATTTCGCCCGCGTGGCCAAGGTCGCGACGTTGCTGGATTCCTCGCAGCGCCGCTTCAAGCCGGGCCTGAAGCAGTGGTGGAAGGAGCTGAAGGGCTTCGTCCGCATGGCGAGCCGGCTGGGCATGCGCCGCGGCACCGCGGCCGTGTTCTGGAAGACGATGTTCGGTGCGATCTTCAAGAATCCCAAGTCGGTGCGTTATGCCGGGTCGATGATGGCCCTCTACCTGCACTTCGGGCCGTTCTCGCGATACGTGTCGGGGAAGATCCGGGAGGCGATCGCGCACGAGGTGAAGCATCCCAGCCGGATCGCGCCGGCCCCTCCGCCGCCGCCCGCGCGCAAGGTCGTCCCCGCGCAGACCCCGGCCTAAGGGACGGGGTTTCCGACGGGCGGGAGCCTCTTCTTCCGCACCTGGCCTTCGGTCTTCCGCCGGATGATGATCTCCTCGCGGTTCAGCACCGGGTTGCCCGGATCGGTGAGATCCATCAGCAGGCCCCGGACGACGCTGTTGGAATCCTTGAACCACACGACCACCTTCGGCCCCGAGCCTGTGATCGCGATCACGTCGCCGTAACCGAAGGGGATGTCGACCGATCTGGCCATTCGAAGCTCCTCCCGACGGAAGAACTCTACCCCACGCCGCACCCTTTGACAAGCGCCCGCCCGGGTGCTTGGATGGACGGATGGGTCGCCGTTTCTGGGGGCTGATTCTCCTCTCCGGGTGCGCCATGCCGCAGGACGTGTCCCGCGAACTCGCCGATCAGTACGACCGCTATCTCGACGAGCGCGCCGCCCTGGATCCGGAATGGGCCACGGGCATCGGCCTGCACCGCTACGACGACCGCCTCACCCGCTGGGACGACGCCTCCTATAAGGCGCGCGCGGACCTCATCGACGTCTGGCTCCCGCGCGTGAGCGGAGACTCCCTCGACGCGCGGCTCTGGCGCAACGATCTCCTCTCGCAGCAGCACGAATACCGGCGCCGCGACGTCCGCACGGTCGCCCCCGGCCTCGCCTTCGGCACCGTCGGCGTCCTCCATGACATGCTCGTCAAGGACTACGCCCCGAAGGCGGAGCGCCTCGCCGGCATCGACCGGCGGCTCGCGCAGATCCCCGCGATGATCGACGAGCTCCGCCCCAGGCTGGGCCGCCCGCCGAAGGTGTGGACGAAGATGGCGATCGACGACGGCGAGGGCGCGGTCGACTTCGTCGGCTCCGACCTGGGAGAGGCGGACGCAGCCCTGGTCGCGTCCGCCAAGTCGGCGTACGAGAAGTACGTGAAATTCCTCCAGGACGAGCTGATGCCGCGCTCGGACGGAGCCTTCGCCCTGGGACGCGAGTCCTATGAGTTCCATCTCCGGACGGATCATTTCCTGAAGCTGACAACCGACGAGCTGGAGCAGATCGGGCTGCGCGAATTCGAGAAGACGGAGCGCATGCTGGCCGGCGTCGCGGAGGACTGGCCCGCGGTGCTCGAAAGGATGAAGCACGATCATCCGACCTCCGAGGGACTGCTCGACTACTATCGGAAGGCGGTCGAAAAGGCGCGCCAATACATGGTCGCGAAGCAGATCGTCGGCATCCCCGACTGGGCGACGCTGGAGGTGGTGGACACGCCCGCGTTCCTGCAGAGCTCGATCCCGTACGCGGCGTATTCGCGTCCGGGTCCGCTGGACTCCGCCAAAGTCGGGCACTTCTATGTCACGCCGGTTTCGAAAAACGCGAAGCCCGAGGAGGCGGCGGAGCAGCTGGCGGCGCACAACATCTACGACATCCCGGGGACGGTCTGGCACGAGGCGTACCCGGGGCACCACTTGCAGTTCGTGTACGCGAAGGACATCGCGTCGAAGATCCGGAAGCTGAACGACTCGCCGCTGCTGTCGGAGGGCTGGGGGCTCTATTGCGAGGAGCTGGCGTACGAGACGGGGTACTACACGGACTACCGGGAGCGGCTGATGCAGCTCAACTGGCGGCTGCAGCGCGCGGCTCGGATCCTGCTCGACGTGCGCCTCCACACGGGAAAGATCGGCTATGACGACGCGGTCACGTTCCTCGTCGAGAAGGTGAAGCTGAACAAGCCGCAGGCGGAGGGGAGCGTGAACGCCTATACGCAGTCGCCCACGTATTTCCCGACCTACCTCCTGGGTATGCTCGAGATCGTGCGCATCCGGGA
Source organism: Planctomycetota bacterium (assembly GCA_035644495.1). Classification (GTDB taxonomy): domain Bacteria; phylum Planctomycetota; class MHYJ01; order MHYJ01; family JACPRB01; genus JACQFK01. The sequence continues at coordinate 27,566 of DASQOM010000207.1, forward strand.
GAAGTTGCGGGAGAGACTGGGCGCCCGCTTCACGCTCAAGGAGTTCCACGAACGCTTCCTGGCCTTCGGCAACGTGCCGCCGGCCCTCATCGAAGGGGAGCTCGAGAAGGAGTGGCGCTGAAAGAAACAGAGATTCCCACTTCGCCCCTCAAGATTCTCCCGAATCGGCCGATATAGATCCTTGCCGAGGGGGTTCGGGAAACAGCTGAAAAAGGGGTGGACGATGGTTAGGGATCTCAACGACCAGGGCCTGGAAGAGAAAGTCCTGGAGTCGGGAGGCATGATCGCGGTGGCCTTCCTCGACTTCTGCTCCATACCGTGCGACCATTTCCGGCCGGAGCTCACGGCCGTCTCCGACACGCTCGACGGGAAGATCGACTTCTACCGCATCGACGTCACCGAGAATCCGACGATCACGGACGAGCTCGGCGTGCAGGCGGTGCCGACGCTGCTCGTCTTCAAGGACGGCGAGGAGATCGCGCGCTACGAGGGCCCCTACAGCCGGGAGGCCCTGGGCGAGCGGCTCACCACCCTGATGGCCGGCAAGCCCCCGGCCAAATAGCCGATCCCTTGCCAGGTCCGCGCGCCGGTATCACAATGGCGCAATGGACGTGAGGAAGCTGCTCGCGTGGTACCGGAAGGACGCGCGGGATCTCCCCTGGCGGCGCACGCGGGATCCATACGCGATCTGGGTTTCGGAGATCATGCTCCAGCAGACCCAGATCGCCACCGTCATCCCTTACTACGAGCGCTGGATGAAGCGCTTCCCCACGCCGGAGGCCCTCGCGAAGGCGCCGCTGGACGACGTCCTCAAGCTCTGGGAAGGGCTGGGGTACTACGCCCGGGCCCGCAACCTCCATAAGGCGGCGCGCGAGGTGACGGTGCTCCCGAAGACCGCCGAGGCCTGGCGCGAGCTGCCCGGCGTCGGCGCGTACACCGCGGCGGCGATCGCGTCCATCGCTCACGGCGAGCGGGTCGCGGTCTTTGACGGCAACGTGCGCCGCGTGCTCTCCAGACTTGAAGGGCGCGATGTCGCCGAGGCTCCGCCGCCGCGCGGGAAGCCGGGCGACTACAACCAGGCGCTGATGGAGCTGGGCCAGCGGGTCTGCACGTTCCGGGCGCCGAAGTGCGACGTCTGCCCGCTCTCGGCCGGCTGCAAGGCCCGCGCCTCGGGCGAGCCGGAGCGCTGGCCGTCGAAGAAACCAAAGAAGGACGTCCCCCATAAGGAAGTGGCGATCGGCGTCATCTGGGACGGCGACCGCTTCTACGTCCAGCGCCGCAAGGAGACGGGGCTGCTGGGAGGGCTCTGGGAATTCCCGGGCGGAAAGCGGGAGAAGGGCGAGACGTTCGAAGATTGCCTGCGCCGCGAGATCCGGGAGGAGACGGGGTTCCTGGTCGACGTCGGCCCGTACCTCACCACGGTGAAGCACCGCTATACGCACTTCTCCGTCGAGCTGCACCCCTACCACTGTTTTCTGCGGAAAGGGAAGGGGACTGGCCGCTGGGTGACGCTGGAGGAAGTCGACAAGCTGGCGATGCCGAAGGCGAACCTGCGGATCCTCGAGGAGATGAGGCGCAGCGGGCGGCCGCTGGCCCTCGTCAGCCGCTAGAAGTCAGGCGCTCCAGTGCCGCGGCCTGGATCGGCGGCGACAGCGCGAGCACGCTGAAGGCCAGCGCCTCCCGATAAACGCGCTGCGCGGGATGGCCGGCGACGTTGCCCGCACCCGCGGCCGCGAGCACCGCCGCATGCGCCGCCCGGCCCGCCAGCTCGATCACGGCCGCCCGCGCCCGCAGGCTCCGCGCGAAGTCGACGTTCTCCTCCATCGCGCCATAAGCCTCGTCCCGCACGACCGACAGCTCCGCATCCAGCCGGTCCGCCGCCGCCCGGAACTCCGCCTTGTTCTTTTCAGCGGCCATGTCGCGGATGACGTCGACCGCCGCCCCCGCGCAGCCGAGCGCCAGGGGGGATTGCAGCGCGACCGCGATGCGATCGTTCTCCTGGATCCACGTCGCGGCGTGGAGGTCGACGACGTCCGCGTCCGGGATCGGGAGCGCGGTGACGTCGATGGCGACCGTCTGCGTGACCGCCATGGCGGCGAGCTCCAGGGGCTTCGACGGCCGGAGCGACGCGGACGCGGCCAGCGGATGCCAGGCGAAGAGGACGCGCTGATCGGGAAGCGTGGCGGCCGTGACGCAGTGCGTGAACAGGCCCCAGCCGGTGACCCAGGGGAGATGACCGTCGAGACGGTATCCCCCGGCGACGGGCGTCGCGCGCAGGGCGGGATCGCCCGACTTTCGAAGATGAGAGAAGGCGATCGCGGAGCTCTCCTCGCCCCGCGCGAGCCGGGGGAGCAGGCGGGAGCGCAGGGCCGTATTGGGCCCGCGGGCGATGAGGCCGCAGGCACTCTGGTGCTGGCTCTCGAGGAAGGCGAGGGCGCCGCTCGCCCGCGCGGAGGCTTCCTGGAAGCGGCGGAAGTCCATCGCGCCCAGCTCGAGGCCCCCGAGGTCGCGGGGGATGCGGAGGCCGAGCAGGCCGCGGCGGGCGTATTCCGCGAGCGCCCCGCGGAGCGCGTCCAGGTCCTGGTCGATGCCGCCCGCCCGCGGGCGGACCCAGTCGGCAAGAAACGCGCGCGCCTGATCGAGCGGTGAAAGCGCCACGCCCGGATTCTAGGGGATGCGGCCCCGTTTCGACAGGACTTCGACGGCCTCGCGCCCCGCGCGGATGCCGCCGCCGAGCGCACCCGTCACCGTGCCCATCGTGGAGAGGTCGGTGGAATCGCCGCCGAAGAAGAGCGTGCCCGACACCGGCCTGCCGAGTCTCGAGGGAGCCGTGACGCCCCCGACGCGGACATAGGAATAGGCCCCCAGGCTGAACGGATCGCGGGACCAGTCGTGAGTCCATGAGGCCTGGAGCAGCCGGTCGAGCCGGACCCGAGGGACCCGGAGCGCGCGACCCAGCGAGTTCAGGGAGCGGTCGACCCGCGTGCGGGGATCGAGCGCGAGCATCGCTTCGGCGCGCCGGCCGCCGACCCATCCGGTCAGCAGGGGCACCTGCGCGGGCGCGGCCGTCCACCACACGGGGACATGCTCGGCAGCCGCGATGACGAAACTCAAGTCGTCCGCGGGGGAGCCCCCGCGGGCCGTCCGCGTCGTGAAGAACTCCTCTGGGTCCCAGAACCTTTTCGCGAAGAGGAACGTCACTTTGAAGACCTGGCCCACTTCGAGCTGGGCCGCAGCCCGGCGCTTGTCGGGCAGGTCGGGGTCGAAGCGGGGCGTTCCGGCCTTCAGGAGCGCATGGGGGAGGGCGATGATCGCGACCCGTGCCCGGATATTCTCGAGCGCGCGTCCGTCGGGACCCTGGCCCCGGATCGCCACGTGCCCCGGCTTCCAGACGATCTCAGTCACCCGCGAGCCGAGCCGGATCTCCGCGAGGTCAGGATCGAGCGCCTGGACCAGATCCTCGATGACGGCATCGTAGCCGTCGACGATCCGGAACTGCCGGGAGCTGGCCTCGGCGCCCTCGCCGGCCAGGCTTCGCGCGCTGATCAGGTCCGCGTGGGCCGCCTGGAATCCCTCGGCATATTGGATGAGGCGCTCGCGGTCGGGCCGGGACAGGTCGAGGGAGCGGACATAGTCGCCGAAGGACAGGTCGGCCGCGCCGCGCCGGACAAAGCGCTGCTGGAGCCGGAGGCTGACGCGTTCGACCGTTCCCCAGAAGTCATCCACCGGCTGAAAGGTCCCGTCTCGGGATTCGACGTGGGCGTCCGGGATGCGCACGACGGTTCGGGAACGAAGAGCGGAGAACAGGGCATCGGAGTCGCCATGGATGAATTCCGCGCCCAGCTCTACCGGGAAGGGCGCAGGGGGCTCGTGATGCGTGAAGATCCTGCCGCCCAACCGGTTGCGTGCTTCCAGCAGCAAGGTGCGAAAACCGCGCCGGGACAGCTCCCGCGCGGCCGCCAGACCGGAGGCCCCTCCTCCGATGACGGCTGCATCGATGCTGTTCACGGTGAATTCCCCCATCTTGGATCCCTCATCACATTTTCCGTTATCGACCGCGAGGCTTTTCACGCATTTCGTTATTCAGCATTCACTTTTGGGTGACATTCGACTCCGGCACGGCTCTTCAACCGCGGGCGCAAGCCCTGAACCACCGACGGCCGGGCACGAGGTATTAAAAGTTGTTACGGAGGGTTCCTATGATCGAGCCGAAGCCGCTGATCGTCGTCGTGCACGATAACGAGAACACCCTGGCGGCTTTGCAGTCGCTGCTGACGACCTGGGACTACCTCGTCGTTCCATTCCGGTCGATTCCGCGATCCCTCAGTTTCATCGGACGCAATGGGCCGGATCTCGTCGTGGCGCAGCGTCCTGCCGAAAACGCTGAAGCCTTGGCCTATCTCGAACAGATCAAGCAGCTATCCTCATCCACCGAAGGGATCTTCCTTCCCGAAATCGTCCTCGAGTCGGACGGAGGCCTGCGCAAGGAGCAGGCGGAGGAGATCCGCCGGATCGTCGAGCGCCTCCTCACCATCCGCGTCATTCCGGAGTTCCGCAAGACCGAGACCCGGGCGTTCAAGGCGGCTTCGGTCCAGGCCTGACGAATTCATTTTCAGATCAGGTTGCCGGAACGGGCGGCGTCGGAAGGGCTCTGCCACGGGGAGGCCTGGGTGAAGCCTCCATGGGAGCGGGCAGGAGGCTTCAGCCGATGGCAGTGCCGTTCGTCAAGGCGGGCCTCTTCGAGGAGTTCGAGGTCCACGAGGACCGCGTCATCCACAAGGATGAATCCGGAGTGCTCTGCCGCGGATGCCGCCGCTCCGAAGGCGGCGCGGTGGCCATCAAGATCATGCACCCGGGATCCGTGATTCCCGAGAGGCTTCTCCGCATCGCGCGCAAGGAAGCCGGCATCTTCGAGCATCAGCCCGACGAACACGTCCTTTCCGTCGTCGGAACCGGACTCTGGAAAGGCCGCACGTTCTATGCGCTGGAGGACGTCCAGGGCGAATCGCTGCTGAAGCAGCTCCAGGCGGGCCGGCGCTTCACCACGGATGAGATCCTCCATATCGGCGAGGGCGTGGGTCGCGCCTTGAAAGCAGCCTGGGCGGCGGGCTGCGTTCACGGCGCCATCCGCCCCGCCCACGTCTTTCTCACCCCGGCCGGGAACGTGAAGCTCATCGGCTTCGGGCTCCCCAGGAATCTCGAGCAGAACACCGGCTCGCCCGGCGGACTGTCGGCGCTCCGCTACCTCGCGCCCGAGCAGGTGCGGTCCGAGCCTCTCAACGTCCAGTCGGATCTCTACTCGCTCGGCATCGTCCTGTATGAACTCGCCACCGGGAAGACGCCCTTCGACGGGTTCGAATCCTCGACGTCGCTGCTCTACCAGGTCTCCTATGTCGATCCCGCCCCTCCCCGCAGCGCCGGGTCGCTGATCGCCCCGGACCTGGAGCGGCTGATCCTCCGCTGCCTGGAAAAGCGGCGCGAGCAGCGGATGACGTCGCCGGAGGCCTTCCTCGGGGACATCGAGGCCGTCCGGAATTCCGCCCGGACCTCGGAGCCGTCGCCGCTGGACGACGACCGCGGAGATTTCGAGATCTTTCCCGACCAGACCATCGGCGAAGGCGGGATGGGGACTCTCTACCGCGGCCGGCAGATCTCGCTGGACCGGCCGGTGGCCATCAAGGTGATCCGCGGCATCCTCACGAGCAGCCCCGACTATGTCCAGCGCTTCCGCCGCGAGGCCGAGCTGCTGGCGCAGGTGAATGATCCCAGCATCGTCCAGGTCTTCGGGACCGGGACGTGGAAGGGCCGCGTGTTCTACGCCATGGAGCTGGTGGAAGGGAAGGACCTGGCGGTCCTTCTCGAGCAGAAGGGCCGGCTGGTGGTCGACGAGATCCTCGATATCGGCGAGGGCGTGGCGCAGGCGCTGAAGGCCGCGTGGGCCTACAAGATCGTGCACCGCGACATCAAGCCGTCCAACATCCTCGTCACCCCGGACCGCCGGGTGAAGGTCGCGGACTTCGGCCTCGCGAAAAGCCTGCGCGTTCCAAGGCGCGACTCGCAGCTGATCGCCGGCACCTCGGAATACATCTCCCCCGAGCAGGCCATGGGCCTCAGCGTGGACATCCGCGCCGACCTGTATTCCCTCGGCGTCGTGATGTACGAGCTCGCCAGCGGAAGGCCGCCGTTCACGACGGAGGAGTCGTTCACCGGACTCGTGTACCACCACGTCCATACGCCGCCGGCGCATCTGTCCACGATGGCGCCGGATCTTCCGGAGCCGCTGATGACGCTGATTCACGGC
>DASQOM010000208.1:0-28909 GCA_035644495.1 Planctomycetota bacterium
CCCGGAGCCTGCGGCTCCGCAGGCCGCCGGCCCGACCGGCAAGGAGGTCCAGGTCGAGGTGAAGAAGGATCCGCTCGCCTATAAGGTCCAGCAGCTGCCCGGCGGCACGATCGCGACGTTCGAGGGCTGGAAGTTCGTCACCGCCGGCAGCGACGGGACCTGGGTGCAGTTCCAGACCGCGCCGGAGGGGAAGGAGAACGACTTCCTCATCCTCATCGTCGCGGGGACTCCCGGCAAGGAGGTGATGGCCAACCTCTTCGAAGAAGCGGCCAAGTTCATGCAGCAGAACGTCCCCCTGGCGAAGCCGGTCGGCGAGTCCCGGAAGCTGACCATCGGCGGCGACGAGGCGCGGATGCAGGAATACACCATGGAAGCGCAGGGCAAGAAGCTGCAGCTGCAGTCGATCCTCCTTCGCAAGAAGGACGTGGCCGTCTCCGTCACGGGCATCGGCACCGAGGAAGGCTTCAAGGAGTACGGCCGCGCGGTCGGCATCACGGCGCAAAGCATCACGGTGAAGGAGGATCCGCCGGACCCGGGGCTGGTGGGCACGTGGTGTCTGGAGAAGTACACGTCCACGGGCGCGGGCACCAGCAACCAGTTCAGCTACTCCTCGAGCCGCTCGCTGACCGTCTACCCCAACGGAACCTTCACGGAGAACTCGTTCTCGTCGGCCGGGCTCAAGGACAACGCCGGACGCACCGATGCGTACCTCGAAGGCGGCAACCGCGGTCGCGTGGTGAAGCGGGGCAACGTCCTGACCTTCACCTACGACAACGGCAAGATCTGGAACACGGAGTTCAAGTTCGACGGGGGGGCCGTGTGGTTCGGCGGCAACCTCTGGTTGAAACAGTAGAACTCCCATGAGGTCGTTCGGGCTCATCTGCTTCAACGTCCTGCTCGCCGTCGGCGCGGCGACCGTCTACGCGTGGCTGGTGCGCAACGACGGCAACAACGCCGACGCCTGGCAGCGCGCCCTGGCGGAAGGCGGCTCGGCGGGATTCCTGTCGGGGCTGATCGTCGGCCTCGGGGCGACCCTGGGGCCGCGCCCCGTCCTGCCCACCGGGAAATGCATCCAGGCCCAGATCATCAACGCGGTGACGTCGCTGGTCTTCGGCCTGATCGCCTATACGTTCCCGAAGCTGTGGACCGAGATGAACATCCACCTGGACGAGGCGCTGCGGGAGCGCGGCATCCTCAAGGGGTCGGGCATCGGTCTCATCGTCAGCACGGTGTGGCAGTTTTTCGAGATCTACTTCAAGCGCCGGAACCCAAGCCGATAGCGACGAAGCGCGACCGGATCGTCGACAGGATGCGCTCCGCGAGCTCCGCCTTATAGGGATCCAGGCCGTCGCCCCGCAGGTATTTCTCGAGGGTCCGGGGAACGCGACGCAGCCACGCCCTCGCATACTCGCGCGCGCCGTTGGCGGGGCCGCGTCCTCCGTCGAGGATCCGCTTCACCTCGGTCTCGAAAAACCCCACGTGCGTTTCCTCGTCGGCGAGGATATGGGCCAGGTCGGGCCGGATCCCCGCGAGGAGCCGGGCGAATTCCAGGCCGAGCGCCTCGTAGCCGTAGAGGTGGACGGCGAGCGCGTGCCACTGGCGGGGCAGTTTCGGAAGCACCGCCTTCTCGCGCGCCTGCTCCCCGGTCAGCCCCTCGAAGATCCGGAGATGGTCGCGCTCCTCCTCCTCGTGGCGCTTCAGGAACGCCAGCGCGTGCTTCGGGGTGTCGGCCTGCGCCGCCTTGACGGCCCACATCGCCATCGCCTCCGCCCTCAGGAAGCGGGAGAGGATGGCCTTCTCGCACGACGGGGGAAGAATCAACACCGGGACACGAAGCCACCGAGCAGAATATCGAGGCGTCTCCGGGAGGAAGCCATCGGAGGCTTACGGCGGGGGAGCGGCGGCGAGCGCTTTCGCGGCGATGTCGTTGCGGAAATGCGCCGCCTTGAAGGCGATCTTCCTGACCGCAATATAGGCGTTCGCCTGGGCTTCCTTCAGGTCCGCCCCCTGCGCCGTGACGCCGAGCACGCGGCCGCCCGCGGTGAGCAGCTTGCCCTCCCGGAGGACCGTGCCGGCGTGGAAGACCTTGGCGCCCGTCGCCTCGGCGTCCTCGACGCCCGTGATCTCGTAGCCGGTCTCGTAGGCGCCGGGATAGCCGCCGGACGCCATGACGACGCAGACCGAGGGCCGCGGGTCGCTCTCGAGTTCGACGTCGGCCAGCTTCTCGTTGATGGTCGCCAGCATGATCGGGACGATGTCGCTCTTGAGGGTCATCATGAGCGGCTGGGCCTCGGGGTCGCCGAGGCGGACGTTGAACTCGAGGACCTTGGGGCCGCTCTTGGTGAACATGATGCCCGCGTAGAGAATCCCGCGGAAGCGGCGCTTCTCCTTGTTCATCGCGTGCACGATGGGGACCAGGACCTCGCGGATGACGCGGGTATAATCGCGCTCGCTGGCGACGGGGGCGGGGCAGTACGCGCCCATGCCGCCGGTGTTCGGGCCGCGGTCGCCGTCATAGACCCGTTTGTGGTCCTGGGCGCTGTCGAGGGTCGCGATCGACTGGCCGTCCGTGAACGCGATGACCGACGCCTCGACGCCGTTGATGTATTCCTCGACGACGACCTGCTCGCCGGCCTTCCCGAAGATCTTCTTCTCCATCATCCCTTCGATGGCGACGACGGCTTCGGATTCCGTATGGCAGATGACGGCGCCCTTGCCGCCCGCGAGGCCGTCGGCCTTGATGACGACCGGGAACTGCGACGACTTGGCGAACTGGAGGGCGGCCTTGGCCTGGTTGAAGACACGGTAGTTGGCGGTGGGGATGCCGTAGCGGCGCAGCAGGTTCTTGCAGAAGACCTTGCTGCCCTCGAGCTCGGCGGCCTCCTTCGTCGGGCCGAACGCCTTCAGGCCGTTCTCCTGGAAGAGGTTGACGATGCCCTTGCAGAGCGGTCCTTCGGGGCCGACGACGGTGAGGTCGATCGCGTTCTTCCTCGCGAACTCGAGGAGGCCCTCGAGGTTGTCCGCGCTGATGTCGACGCACTCCGCGTGCTGGGCGATGCCGGCATTGCCGGGCGCCGCGTACAGCTTGGTGAGGAGCGGGGAGCGGGAGATTTTCCAGGCCAGGGCGTGTTCGCGGCCGCCGCTGCCCACCAGGAGGATCTTCATCCGTTGCCGGCCTTTTTTGATTGGAGCCAGGCCCGCCATTTGGCGATGTCGTCGCCGAAGTTCTGGCCCGTAATCATGCCCAGGGTGCCGATGAGAGACGCCTTCTCCTGCTGCAGCTTCGAGCGGGAGTTCTTGTCCAGCGGATCGGCCTTGTTGAAGCGGACGCTGCGGGGGAGGGTGATGGAACTGCCGTCGCCCATGGTGATGGTGCGGCCGGCGAGCTGCGTCATCGCCTCGCCCTCCTTGTCGAACTGGCGGGTCAGGTCCATATTGTTCTCGAGCGCCTGAAGCAGCGCCGGCGCCACGCGCAGGTCCTTGAAGAGCGCCATCGCGTCGACGCAGCGGATGCGCGCGCTGATCGATTCTTCGGCGAGGAACGGGACGTAGAAGAGCGCGGTGTCCGGGTAGCCGATGTCCTGCACGGCGCGGAACGCCACGGGGCGGAGGTCCTCATCCTCGTCCCAGAGGGAGCGGCGGACCAGGGGCCGGAGCGCCGTGACGTCTTTCATGCGCCCCAGCTCCTGGAAAACGAACTTGCGCAGTTCGCGCTGGGGGCTGGGGATGGCGGCGATATAGGCCTTCACTTTGTGCTTGTCTTCGATGCGGGCCAGCGCCGCGACCGCGTCCTGACGGGTCTTTTCGACCGGCGACTTGAGATGGCCGATCTGCACGCCGACCTCGTGGACGATGGCCTTGTCGAGCTCCTTCTGCTCCTCGAGGGCGTTGTCGAGGTCGCGCTGCTCGGGGGTCATCCACTTGCCCTTATGCTTCACGAGGCCCCTGGCCTGGTTGGCCTCGTCCTCCGTCAGCCACTTGCCGTTGACCTTCTGGAAGCCGGCGGCGACGCGGGCCTCCTCGTGGTCGGGGTTGAGGGCGACGACCTTCCTGAACTCGACCAGGGCCTCCTTGACGAGCTTCTGCTGGGCGGCCCAGCGGGCGAGCTGGAGGTGGCCGTCGACGTCGGCATCCTTGAGCGCCGAGGAGCGCTCCTCATAGAGCTCCTCGACCGTCTTCTTGGGCGTGATCTTGCGGACCATGCTCTTGGGATAGACGGCGGAGCCGGCGGATTTGACGACGCGGATGGAGTCGCCGAGGTCCTCGACCTTGCCCTCTACGACTGTGCCGCTCGTGAGCTCGACTTCGTCGGCATGAGCGACGGCGACGGCCGTGAGAAGAATGAGCAGGGGCTTCATGGAGCGCCTCCCATGGTAACAGAGTCCCGCGAGGTTGACAAGCGCAGGGGCCGCCCCTACTATTCCTTACACCGATGAACGCGAGATTGCCGGCTCATCGTTCCCAGATAGCGCGATGAAGATCGAACTGGTCGGCTACGAGAAACTCCGGACGCACTATCCCGGCCTGTTCATCTCGTACTGCCTGGACGAGCCCCGCGCGGTCCGCCTTTTCGCCCACCGGTACCGCGACGAGAAGGCGATCGTCGAGCGCGCCCAGCGCGCGGCGGAGAAGGGCGTCGAGAAGTCGCTGATCGAAACCCTGAAGCGCTACCACGACCAGCACGGGGCGCCTCCCGACTGCTTCTCGGCCATCGAGAAGCTGGAGGAGGGCGCGGCGGCCGTCGTGACCGGGCAGCAGCCGTCGGTGGGCTGGGGGCCGCTCTACAACTTCCATAAGGCGCAGGCGGCGATCCGGTTCGCGCAGGGGATCGAGGCACGCGGGGTGCCCTGCGTCGCCATCTTCTGGAACCATTCCGACGACACCCGGGGCGGCGACGTCGTGTCGTTCCCCGACCGCGAAAACCAGGTCAAGGACATCCCGCTCCCGCCGGGGGAGCCGGGGAGGCCGCTCTATGAGCAGGGCTCTCCGGAGGCGCTGCGGCTCTTCGCGGGGGCGCTGGCGGACGCGCTGCCCTCGACGGAGTTCAGCCCCTGGTTGACGGACCTGATCCGCCTGACGCACGTGGGGAACGTGGCGGAGTCCTTCACGAAGCTGCTGCTGAACTCGTTCGGCCATTACGGGCTGATCGTGCTGGAGCCGCGGCACCTGGAGGGGGAGCGGTCGGCGAAATTCTTCGCGGAGCACCTGGCGAACCCGGAGAGGCTGTCGAAGGCGGTCGATGCGGGGCGCCGGGCGGTGATCGCGGAACAGTTCGAGGACCATCTGGGCCGGGAGATCGGGCTGGACGTGTTCGAGATGCGGGAGGGCCGGCGCGTGCGCCTGGAGAAGCCGGGCCCGGCGAAGGGACGGCTGTCGGCCGGCGTGGTGCTCCGGCCGCTGCTGCAGGACGCGGTGCTGCCCACGTGCGCCTACGTCGGCGGACCCAGCGAGGTGGGGTACCAGGCGGAGCTGCTGCCGGCCTACCGGGCGTTCGGGATCGAGCCGCCGGTGGTCTTCCCGCGGGTGACGGCGACGCTGCTGGAGCCGAAGATCTGGAAGATCCGCGAACGGGTCGGGCTGACGGCGGACCGGCTCTTCGAATCGGAAGCGGCGCTGGGGCCGCTGTTCCTCCGCCAGGAGGAGGACGTGGCCGGGGAGCTGGAGAAGCTGCCGGACCGGCTGATGTCCGAAGTGGGCGAGCTGATGAAGCGCCTGCAGGGGGCGCCGGCGATGTCGAAGGCGCAGGACAAGACGGCGCTGAAGGTGCGGGAGGCCCTCGAGGCGCTGGCCTCGCGGGTGCGGGACGAGCAGTCGCGCCAGGACACGACGGGGCGCGGGCTGCTGTCGAAGCTGATGACGCACCTGCGGCCCGGAGGGAAGATGCAGGAGCGGGTGTTCACGCCGCTCTATCACGCCTCGCTTTTCGGTCCGACGTTTTTTCAGAAGCTGCTGGGGACGCTCGATCCCTTCGTCTTCTCACATCAAGTTATTACAGTATTATAATTATGTAATATACGTTCCATCGGTGTCGCCTGAAACATGTTATAACTGTAATATAATAATATTGAGATGCTGTGATCTATGGCGGTTTCCGTCCCGATCGGGGGCGGTCGCCTCCCGGGCTACGCGAAGACCAGCTCTTCCTTGCGCACGGCCGCGGGCGCGGGGATCCGGAAATGGTGCGGGTCGCGCTCCGCCGGCGCGTGCCCGGCCTTCGTGATGGCCGCCCGCATCGTCGCGGGCGTCATCCCGCCCTTGCCGTTGATCTCCGGCAGGCGGATCTCAAAGGGGTCGTAGGTCAGCGCGCCCAGGTCGTTCGCTCCGCACTTCAACGCGCGCACCCCGAGGTCGAAGCCCGTCTTCGTCCAGTCCACCGAGATGTTCTTGATCAGGCGGCTGAAGAAGATGCGGGAGACCGCGAACATCTGCAGCACCCGCTCCGCCGAGATGGGCTGCCGGATCTTCGCGCTCCGAGCCAGGTCGGTGTTCTGGGGCATGAACACCAGCGGCTCGAACGCCGTGATGCCGCCCGTCTCGCGCTGGATGTTCTTGATGATTTCGAGGTGCTCGCAGATGTAGATCTCGTCCTCGACGTGGCCGAAAAGGATCGTCGCCGTCGTCGTCATCCCCAGGCGGTGGGCCGTGCGGATGATCTCCGCCCAGTCCGCCGTCCGGAGCTTGTCGGAGCAGATCTTCTTGCGGACCTTGTCGTTGAGGATGTCGGCCGAGTCGCCCGACAGCGAATCCAGGCCCGCGTCCTTGAAGCGGCGCAGGATGTCGAAGGGCGTCGTCCGTGACCGCTTCGCCAGGAAGTGGACCTCGGACGGGGAATAGCCGTGGATATGGACGGACGGGAACGCGTCGCGGACCGTCCGGAGCATGTCGAGGTGGTAGGTCAGGTTGAGGTCGGGGTTGAGGCCGCCCTGGAGGGAGACCTGCTTGATGCTGCCGGCCTCCCGGATCTGCCGGACGACGTCGGAGGGCGTCAGGCTGAACGCGCCCTTCTGGCCCTTCTTGCGGTAGAAGGAGCAGAACGAACACTCCGCGCGGCAGATGTTCGTGTAGTGGATCTGCTTGGAGCGGACGTACGTCACGGTGTTGTGGTTGATGCGTTCGTTGATCGAGTCCGCAGCCTCGAACAACTCGTGGAGGATCTTTCCCTCCTCCCGCATGAGCATCAAGGCCTCGATGGCCGTGATCTCTTCCCTGCACAGCACCGTCTCGAGGATCACTTTCGGATCCATAGAACCCTCTCCGCGCCCACCGGCGAAAGCGGTCCAACGGCACTACCCCAGCCCAATACTGCTTCACAAAGAACGATGCGGAGAGTTTCCGAGACGGGACTGTCCCCGGGAGGACTCTGGCATGCTTTACACTGAAGAGCGGTACGACGACGAGGCAGGATTATAGGGGAGTCTGGAGAGCGAGTTCAAGGGCAAAGAAGCAAAAGAAGCATTAGGCATGAGGCATCAGGCGTCAGGCATCCCGAGGGTCCCGCCCTGCAACGAAGAGAAGTTGGGGGATGCAGCGCCCTCCGCCCACGGGGGGCCCCCGTTCTTGCCGCCTGCGCAATGGTATAGCTGTTCGGGCCCGCGGGATCCTGATAAAATCGGCTCCCCAATGGCCCACCGGCTCTTCCTGATCGACGGGTCTTCGTACTTCTACCGCGCCTTCTTCGCGGTCCGCGGACTTGTCAACTCCAAGGGTCATCCGACCAACGCCGCGTTCGGCTTTACGTCCATGCTCTATAAGATCCTCAAGTCGAAAGGTCCGGAGGCCATCGCCGTCGTCTTCGACGCGCCCGGGAAGACGTTCCGCGACGACCTGTTCAAGGAGTACAAGGCCACCCGGGATCCCATGCCCGAGGACCTGGTCCGTCAGCTCCCCTATGTCAAAGCCATCCCGCCGGCCATGAACATCGAGACGCTGGAGGTCCCGGGGGTCGAGGCGGACGACGTCATCGGAACCCTCGCCCGCCGCGGCCTGGCCGCCGGCTTCGACGTCATCCTCGTCACCGGCGACAAGGACTTCATGCAGCTCGTGACCAAGAAGGCCGGCGAGACCCAGCCGGGGATCACGATCTACGACGACATGAAGGAGCGCGTCATCGGGATCGACCAGGTCGTCGAGAAATTCGGCGTGCCCCCCGAGCGCGTCGTCGACGTCCTCGCCCTGATCGGCGACACGAGCGACAACATCCCGGGCGTGCGGGGCATCGGCCCCAAGTTCGGCGCCGACCTCATCAACGAGTTCGGCACCGTCGAGAACCTGCTCGCCAACGTCGACAAGGCCAAGCCCCGCTTCCGGGGTGCGCTGGAGCTGGGCCGGGCGGATGCGGTCCTGTCGAAGAACCTCGCGACGATCCGGTGCGACCTGGACATCCGCTTCGACCTCGCGCGGCTTGCGGTCCGCCCGCCCGACCGGGAGAAGCTGTCCGCGCTCTTCACGGAGCTGGAATTCGGGCGCTTCCTCCAGGAGCTCAACGCCGACGCCCCGAAGACCCGCTCCATCTCGGCGGAGAAATACCGGCTGATCCAGACCGAAACGGCTCTGAAAGGCCTTGTCGCGGAGATGAAGGAAAGCGGCATCGCTGCCGTCGACCTCGAGACGACGTCGGTCGACCCGATGCGCGCGCGCATCGTCGGCATCTCGCTGGCGGCGCGGCCCGGGGAGGCCGCGTACATCCCCGTCGGTCATTCGTACCTAGGCATGCCCGCGCAGATGCCGCTCGAGACCGTACTCGGGATCCTGCGGGCGCCGATGGCCGATCCGAAGATCCGCAAGGTCGGCCAGAACGCCCCCTATGACGCGCTCATCCTCCGCCGCCACAAGGTCGAAGTGACGCCGATCGCCTTCGACACGATGGTCGGCGCGTACATGATCGACCCCGACCGCGGGCCCTTCGACCTGAAGACGCTCGCCAAAAAGTGGCTCGGGCACGACATGATCCACTACGAGGAGGTTGCCGGGAAGGGGAAGGCCCAGATCTCGTTCGAGGAGGTCCCCGTCGAGCGCGCGAAGGAGTATTCCGGCGGCGATGCGGACTGCACGCTGCGGCTCGCGCCGATGCTGGAGCAGCGGGTGCGCGAGGACGGGATGTCGAAACTGCTCGACGAGATCGAGCTGCCCCTGCTCGAGGTGCTCCTGGAGCTCGAAGGCAACGGGGTCCGGATCGATACCGCGCACTTCGCCACGCTCAGCCGGGACTTCGAGCAGAAGATGAGGGTGGCGATCAAGGAGTCCTACGTCCTGGCGGAGGGGGAGTTCAACCTCGATTCCCCGAAACAGCTCCAGCAGGTGCTGTTCGAGAAGCTCAAGCTGAACCCGGGGAAACGGACGAAGACGGGCTTCTCGACCGACGTCAGCGTCCTCGAGCGCCTGGCGGACCAGCACCCGCTGCCCGCCAAGATCCTGGAGTACCGCCAGCTGTCGAAGCTGAAGAGCACCTATATCGACGCGCTCCCGGCGCTGGTGAACCCGGACACGGGCCGCATCCACACCTCCTACAACCAGGCCGTCGCGGCGACGGGGCGGCTGTCGTCGAGCGATCCCAACCTTCAGAACATTCCCGTGCGCACGGCGGAAGGGCGGCTCATCCGCAAGGGATTCGTCCCGGAGGCCGGGCGCCTCCTCGTCGGAGCGGACTACTCCCAGATCGAGCTGCGGATCCTGGCCCACATGAGCGGGGACGAGCGCCTGCGGCAGGCCTTCCGGGACGGCAAGGACGTCCACTCCTCGACGGCGCAGGAGCTCTTCGGGGCGTCGGGTGACGAGGAGCGCCGGCGGGCCAAGGCGATCAACTTCGGAATCATCTATGGCATGAGCGCCTTCGGTCTCTCGCAGCGGCTGGAGATCGACCAGAAGAAGGGGCAGGAATACATCGACCTCTACTTCTCCCGGTATCCGGGCGTCAAGACGTGGCTGGACGGAACGATCGAGGCGGCGCGGAAGATCGGATACGTGAAGACGATGTTCGACCGCCGCCGCTACACGCCCGACCTCAAGTCGGAGAACCGGGTCATCAGCGGCGCGGCGGAGCGCGTCGCCGTCAACGCCCCGATCCAGGGAAGCGCGGCCGATCTGATGAAGATCGCGATGATCCGCGTCTCGCGCCGCCTGAAGGGCAGCGGGGCGCTGCTGATTCTCCAGGTGCACGACGAACTGGTCCTCGAGGTGCCCGTCGCCGGAGCGGACGCGGCGGCGAAGATCGTCCAGGAGGAAATGGAGAACGTTCACCCGATGAGCGTGCCGCTCCGGGTCGACGTCGCCCGGGGGGCCACGTGGGCCGACATGGAATAGGCCTCGGCGCCGCCCTGGTCCTGGCGCTCGCGGCGTCGGCCGAGGCCCAGGAGCAGAAGCACCCCGAGAAGCATCCGGAGAAGGCGCAGGGACCCCAGAAGTCGGTGATCGACGCCGCCCACATCCTGCGCTGGGAGGAGGACGACGGGTCCGTCATGTTCCTCACCGGCGGGTTCACGGTCACGCGTCCGGACGTCAAGATCCAGGGCGGCCGCGCGATGGTCTGGACCTCGAAGGACTCCGACCGCTCCTTCGACGAGATCTATGCCGAGGGCAACGTCATCGTCACCCGCGGCGTCCAGAAGCTGAACTGCGAACGCTTCTTCTACAGCGACGTCACCGAAAAGGGCGCCATCGTCGACGTCCGCCTCAAGGCCTACAGCAAGGACCTGAAGGTCGATTTCTTCGCGACGGCCAAGGAGGCGCGGATCAACGGGAAGAACAAGGAGAAGCTGGTCGCCCACGATGTCAGCCTGACGAGCTGCTCGTACGGGGTTCCGCACTACCACCTGACCGTGGACCATGCGACCATGCTCGGCTCGGACGAGAGCGTGGAGCGGAAACGCGGCAAGGTCGGTTTCTCGGGCTTCGGCGAGGACTGGAGCGTCGACTTTGACCCGCTGGTGCCCGAATTCAGCGGGATCCCGGTCTTCTACATCCCGGGGCTGTCGATCGGGCCCTGGCTGATGAACTTCCCTCTGCGCACGATCCGCTTCGGCCACAGCAGCCGCTTCGGAAACTTCGTCTATACCGACTTCGGGTCGCGGATCCGGCTGAAGGACGAGAACGGCAGGCTCAAGCAGTGGGGCGACATCGACCTCAAGGTGGACTGGCGCCAGGTGCGCGGCTGGGCGGGCGGCGTCGACTTCCAGTACAAGTGGGAGGGCTATAAGGGCTATCTCGACTCCTACTACCTCAAGGACGACGGCCGCCGTCCGGGATCCGACTTCGACAACCAGTTCCCCCCGCTGCAGCACGACGACCGCGGCAAGGCCCACTGGTTCCACCGCCAGGACCTCGACGAGCACTGGCGCTACGAGCTGGAGGTCTACTATCTTTCGGACCGCAGCCTGCTCGAGGAGTTCTTCCCCCACGAGTTCAAGGAGATGAAGGACCCGGAGACGGCGGCCTACGTGCGCTGGATGAACGCGAACATGGGCGCGTTCCTTCTGGGTCGCTACCGGATCAACGACTTCCAGACCCAGGACAATTACCTCCCCCGCGTGGACTTCAACCTCCTCTCGGAGCCGATCCTGCCCGGGGTCTCGGATAACCTGTATCTCACGGAGCGCGTGGATACGGTCAATATCCGCCGCCGATTCGACTCGGACCTGGGGTTGGCGGGCGTCGACACCTGGCGGGTGGACGCGGAAACCCGGCTCCATGCCCCCTTCGACTTCCGCTGGTTCCAGATCGCCCCGTTCATCCAGAACCGGCTGACCTTCTACGAGAACGACTTGGCCGACGACTCCCGGGTTCGGGACGTCTGGACGGGCGGGGCGCGCATCACGACGCAGATCCACGCGACGCATGCCGACCTGAACTGGGAGCGCATGGGCCTGCGCGGCCTGCGCCACGTCATCGAGGTGGAGGGGCGCTATGCGAACAACTTCTCGAACAACGTGAATCCGTCGGAGCTGTTCCAGTACGAGCCGGTCGACGGGATCGACCACTTCCAGGAGGTCGCCTTCGAGATCCGGCAGCGCTTCCTGACGAAGGACGCGTCCAACCACCCGTACCAGTTCTTCGCCCTGACGCTGGGGATCGAGTACTATCCCGATTCCGCCCGCGACACCACGTCCGCCAACCCCAACAACTCCATCGAGCCGTTCAACTGGATTCCCCTGTCGGCGGATCCGACGACCGGGCTTTACCCGCGGCGCCTCTGGTCGAACCTGCACTACGGCTTCGAGTTCCGCCCCCGCAATTTCTTCGCGGTCACCGGATCGGGCGAGTATAATCCCGTCACTCACGCCGAGGAAGTCCGGGAGTTAGGGGTTACGTTCACCCCGTTCGAGGGGTTTACCGGCTCGGTGGCCCAGACCTTGACCCAGGGGGTGACCAACGCCGTCTCGCTCGGGGTGACCTGGGCGATGACCCCGAAGTGGAGCGTCTCGGTGCTCGGCCAGTACGACTTCAAGGCCAATGAGTACCTGACGCAGAACCTGGTGGTGGCGCGGGACTTTCACGACTTTTCGATCGAAGCGGTGTTCGAGCGGGACTTCACGCGCGACGATAAGCGCTTCCTCGTCGCCGTGGTGCCCAAGTTCCTCGGGAAGGCCGGGCTGCGCCGGAGCCACCTGTACCGTCCGGGGGAGCTGGTCGAGGCGCCGACCGATCGATGACTCCGAGCGCGGCCTGAGGAGGACCGGAATCGCGGCATGAACATCTCCATCATCGGAACGGGGCACGTCGGCCTCATCACCGGCGCCTGCCTGGCGGAGCGGGGCCACAAGGTGCTTTGCGTCGACAGCGACGAGCGCAAGGTCAAGCTCCTCAAGTCCGGCAAGATGCCGATCTATGAGCCGGACCTCGAGCCGCTGGTCACCCGCAACGTGAAGGCCGGCCGGTTGAAGTTCGGCGGGAGCAATGCCGACGCGGTCGTCTTCGGAAAGGTCATCTTCATCTGCGTGCCCACGCCGCCGACGGCGTCGGGCGGCGCCGACCTCTCCTACATCGAGTCGGTCTCGAGGGACATCGCGCTGGCGCTGACCGAGTACCGCCTCGTCGTCGAGAAGAGCACCGTTCCCGTCCGCACGGGCGGCCACGTCCGCTCCGTCATCGGCAAGTACGCGAAGAAGGGCGTCGACTTCGACGTCGCGTCGAACCCGGAGTTCCTCCGGGAGGGCTCGGCGATCGCGGACACGCTGCACCCCGACCGCGTCGTCTTCGGGGTCGAGACCCACCGCGCGGAGATGGTGCTGCGCGACGTCTACAAGCCCTTCAAGGCGCCGATCGTGGTCACGGACATCAAGAGCGCGGAGCTGATCAAGCACGCGTCCAATTCGTTCCTCGCGCTGAAAATTTCGTATGCCAACGCGCTGGCGGCGATCTGCGAGCGGGCGGGGGCGAGCGTCACCGAGGTGGTACGCGGGATGGGCATGGACGTGCGGATCGGGTCGAGCTTCCTGAACGCCGGCATCGGCTACGGAGGCTCGTGCTTTCCGAAGGACGTGGCCGCGTTCGAAGCGATCTCCAAAGACCTCGGCTACGATTTCGGCCTTCTGCGCGAAGTGATGAAGGTCAACCAGGACGCCCGCGAGCGCTTCCTCAAGAAGGTCGAGGAGGAGCTGTGGATCGTCAAGGGGAAGACGATCGCCGCGCTGGGACTGTCGTTCAAGCCGAACACCGACGACCTGCGGGAATCGGTGGGCCTCGCCGTGGTGCAGCGCCTGTCGGAGCGGGGCGCGAAGGTGCGCGCGTACGATCCCCAGGCGATGGAGAAGGCGAAGGCGCACCTGAAGGACGTCACCCTCTGCGGCGGTCCCTATGAGGCGGCCCACGGGGCGGACTGCGTGCTGCTGCTGACGGAGTGGGACGAGTTCAAGAGCCTGGACTGGAAGAAGATGAAGAAGGGGATGGCCCACCCCACGCTCATCGACGGCAGGAATCTCTTCGATCCCGGCACGATGCGCGAGCTGGGCTTCACCTACAGGAGCGTCGGAAGACCATGAGCACCGCCGTCTATCCCGGCAGCTTCGACCCCATCACGAACGGCCACCTGGACGTCATCAAGCGCGGCACCAAGGTCTTCGAGAAGGTGATCGTCGCGGTGGGGGACAACCCCGCCAAAAAGGCCCTCTTCACCAAGGACGAGCGCGTCGAGATGATCCGCGAGGTCTCCAAGGCCTACCGCAACGTCGAGGTGGACGGCTTCGACGGCCTGGTCGTGGACTACGTCCACAAGCGCAAGGCGAACGTGATCCTCCGCGGCATCCGCACCATCTCGGACTTCGAGTACGAGTACCAGATGGCGCTCACCAACCGCACGTTCGCGCAGGACATCGAGACGGTCTTCGTGATGGCCCACGAGGAGTACTCGTTCGTGAGCTCCCGCTTCATCAAGGAAGCGGCGTCCATGGGCGGCGATGTGAGCTCGTTCCTGCCGAAGGAAGTGGAGAAGAGGCTGAAGGCGAAGTTCAAGAAGTAGACAGCATCCAGGCATCCCGCAGAGAGCCGCGGCAGCAGCAGCGCCAAACCTGACGGAAATCCGGGAAACGGACAGCATTCTTGCCGACCAAAGGGCCCCTTTCTCCACTACTCGGGCAGAAACGAGAAAGGAAAGAGAGAGGGGTGCCCGGAAATTCACGCCACTGAAGGTGTGGAAGAAGTCGCATCAGGTCGCCCTGAACATCTACCGTGCGACGCGGACGTTCCCCAAGGATAAGGCCCGGTTCTACAAGATGGGCCGCGCCTCCGCTGAAGAACTCCGCCAGGACCTCATCCTGTCCAAAGCGCCCGGCTATCTCGCGGACGCCTCGGGTCTGGATGATCTGCTCGACGAGGTCTGCTCGATGCTTCACCGCTTGCGCGAGGGGATGTTCACCGGCTTCCCGGACGCCGGGCGCTGAATTCTGAGGTGCTGGGTGCTGAGATGCTGGTTGCTGTCTACTGCTTCTCCTGGATCAACTCCACGATGTCGCCCTTCATGATCTGCTCGATCTTCAGATCCCCTTCCGGGCGCGCCCAGGAGCCCCAGTTCTGCACCTCGGTGATCAGCACCGTGCCCAGCTTCTGGCCCAGGCGGCGCACCTCGCAGTGGTCGCCGGGCTTGATCCCGTCGCGCTGGCGGAGGTCGACGGCCAGCACGTTGCGCTTTTCGTCGGAGAGGGCCACCTTGCCGGTGAGCGACTTGTTCAGCTCGCGCACGTAGACCTGGTCGCCGGTCGCGGGGGGCAGCTCCATCGCGTTGTCGACGACGAAGGCGATGGAGTGGTTCTTTTCGACCTTGTCGATCCGGAGCTTGGCCTTGAACTTGCCGTCGCTGTAGGCCCAGAGCAACTGCGTCTGGTGGGCGCCCTGGATGGTGCCGTAGTTGATCACGTAGCCCGCGTTGGCGGCCGAGCCTGCGCGGCCCGTGATGGTGAAGATGCCTTCCTTGATCGCCTCGGGGGAGGGGGGCAGGGGGGCCGTCTTGACCTCCTCCTCCTTCTTCCCGGGGGGCAGATCGGAGATCTTGCGGACGGCGACGGCCATGTCGTCCGGCTTCATCTCGGAGATGGTGCCTTCGGAGATCACGACCTTCGTCATCGAGTCCTGGCCCATGAACTTCTCGACCTCGCCGGAGCCGAGCTTGGTGAGACGGCTCTCGCCGCCGTTTTCGTAGGTCTCGCGGTAGATCTCGAACCTGTACCCGACCTCGACCTTATCCTTCTTGCCGATGCCGAGGGTGATGAAGTTGTTCTTCGCGTCGACGTAGACCACCTTGCCCTTGATGGACTGGAGGGGGCCGGGGAGGTTGGGCTTGGGCGTGGGAAGGCCGGGGTTCTTCGGGCCCGATGCGGGCGCGTCGGACGGGCCGTTGCTCTCGAGGAGCTTGACGACCTGGCGCAGGCGCTGGATGGTCTGGGCGTCCTCGACCGCGGTCTGTTCGAGCAGGCTGAGCCGCTCCTGGAGGTCGATGTTCTGCCGCTTCAGCTTTTCGAACTCCTTGCGGAGGTCATCCGCCGGTTCCTGGACGAGGAGGGCAGCCACCAGCGCCATGCAGAACGTCATCCGAGTCTCCTTTGAAGGGCCGGTATTATAGACGTGGCCCGGGCCTCATTCAACCGCAAACAATTGGATCGATCCCCGGCCCGTGCTAGAGTACATCGGCCATGACGGAGCCTTTCCTGTTCACCCCCCGCACGAATATCCAGGAGGCCCTCGAGCTCGACGATCGGGTCGTCCAGGCCCTGCAGGCGCTCGGGCTCAAGTGCGTGGACCGGCGGAACGAGATGTGCGTCGCGGCGGCGGTGGAGACCTTGGCCGACGCTTCCCTGTACCACAACATCCCCCTCGACAAGATTCTGCTGACCCTCAACGAGCTGGGGCTGCAGAGGAAGCCGCCGGACCCGGATGCCGAAGGCCGGGAAGCCTGAGGCGCCGGTGCCTGTCGAGCCCGACCTGCTCCACCGTCCCGTGCAGTTCATCCAGGGAGTGGGTCCGCGTCGCGCGAAGCTCCTGGAAGGACTGGGGCTGCGCACGGTGGACGATCTCCTCCACCATCTTCCGGCGCGATACTACGATCGACGGCAGATGACCCCGCTGGCGGGGCTCCGGCTCGCCGTCGACGCGACGGTGCAAGGGGTGGTGACGAACATCCGGTCGACGACGACCGCGCGGCAGAAGCTCCCGATCCTGGAGCTGACGATCGTGGACCAGGAGGACTCCCGCGCCGTGCTGGTCTGGTACAACCAGCCGTTTCGGGAAAAGGAGTTCCGGATCGGCGATACGATCGTCGCGTCGGGAAAGGTCCAGTCCGGGCGCACGCACCTCCGTGTCGCGGAATTTGAAATCCTCGGGGAAGGGGAATCGCCGGTTCACGCCGCAGGCTTGATCCCGTCCTATGCGACGACCGAGGGGCTGAGCAAGAGGCAGATCCGCTCGCTGGTCCGGCAGGCCTTCGTGGAAGCCGCGCCGCTCGCGCCCGAGGTCATCCCGAAAGAGCTTTTGGCCCGGCGCGGCCTGTCCGGCATCCGCCAGGCATTGCACCAGATCCACGAGCCGGGCACCCCCGAGGAGGCGGAGGCCGGAAGACGTCGCTTCGCCTACGAGGAGTTCTTCCGCCTGCAGACCGAGCTGGCCCTGCGCCGCCGTCACCTGAAGCGCGAAACCGAAAGCCGCCGCCTCGCGGTCAGCGACACGCTGAACTTTCGCATCCGGCAGCTCTTCCCCTTCAAGCTGACCGGCGCCCAGGACCGGGCGATCGAGGTCATCCGGAAGGACCTCGCGTCCGGGAAGCCCATGAACCGGCTGCTGCAGGGCGATGTGGGCGCGGGCAAGACCGTGGTCGCCGCCTATGCCCTGCTGGCGGCGGTCGGCTGTCGCGCCCAGGCGGTGCTGATGGCGCCGACCGAGATCCTGGCGGAGCAGCACGCGCGGACGTTCCGGCGCCTGCTCGGGACGTCGCGGGTCCGCGTCGCGTTCCTGGGCGGCGGGGTGAAGGGGAAGAAGCGCGAGGAGATCCTCGCCGCCGTCGCGAAAGGCGAGGTCGATCTGCTCATCGGCACGCACGCGGTGATCGAGCGGGACGTGCGCTTCAAGGACCTCGCCCTCACGGTGATCGACGAGCAGCAGAAGTTCGGCGTCCTGCAGCGCGCGGCCCTGGGCCGGAAGGGCGCACGGCCGCACGTCCTCGTCATGACCGCGACGCCGATTCCGCGGACCCTGGCGCTCACCCTGTACGGCGATCTCGATCTGACGGTGCTGGATGAGCTGCCTCCGGGGCGGAAGGACGTGCGGACCCTCTTCGTCCCCGGGGCGGGGAAGCGGGACAAGATCGCCTTCATCCTGCAGAAGCTGCGCGAGGGGCGGCAGGCCTATTTCGTGTATCCGCTGGTGGACGAGTCGGACAAGCTCGCGCTGCAGTCGGCGATCCAGGCGCACGGGCAGCTGACGGGGCTGTTCAAGGAGTTCCGCGTCGCCCTCCTGCACGGCCGGATGAAGCCGGAGGAGAAGGAGGCGGTGATGGAGGAGTTCCGGGTGGGGCGCGTCCACGTGCTCGTCTCGACCCTCGTGATCGAGGTCGGCATCGACGTGCCGAATGCGAGCGTGATGGTGATCGACCATTGCGAGCGATATGGCCTTTCGCAGCTGCACCAGCTCCGCGGCCGCATCGGGCGCGGCCCCTTCGAGTCGGTCTGCATCCTCTTCGGCAAGACCAGCGAGCGGATCGAGGTCTTCGTCTCGACGAACGACGGCTTCCGGATCGCCGAGGCGGACCTGCGGATCCGGGGCCCGGGGGAGCTGCTGGGAACGCGTCAGAGCGGGCTTCCCGAGCTGAAGGCGGCCCGCCTGCTGGAGGACGCCCGGCTCCTCGAGCAGGCCCGGGAGGACGCCTTCGCGCTCGTCGCCCGGGACCCCGCCCTCGCAGGGGCGCCGGAGCTGCGCGCCCTCCTGTCGCGCGGCCGGGCGGCCTCCCTCCTGCACGTCGGCTGACCACAAATCAAACCGTTTCATTTGTGGGTGGGTCTGGAATGCGCGTGGCCGGTCGGGTATGGTATGCGCCACCCCATGACGGAACCCCGGCTCCTCGAGGTCGACGGCGTCTCCAAGATCTACGGCCATCGCAAGGTCGTGGACGGCGTGAGCCTGCAGGTCGACCAGGGCGAAGTCGTGGGCCTGCTGGGACGAAACGGCGCGGGGAAGACGACGACCTTCCGGATGGTCATCGGGATCGTGCGGCCCAACGGCGGCCGGATTGTCTTTCGCGGCGACGTCGTCACCCGGCTTCCGATCTACAAGCGCGCCCGGAAGGGCATGGGGTTCCTCCCCCAGGAACGCTCGGTGTTCCAGCGGCTGACGGTCGAGGAGAATCTCCTGGCGGTGCTCGAGACGCGGAAGGAGTTCAAGGGCGACCGCCGGGCGCGCGCGGCCGAGATGCTGGCCGAGTACGGACTGACGAAGATCGCGGCCCAGAAGGCCTATACGCTCTCGGGCGGCGAGACGCGGCGCCTGGAGATCTGCCGGGCGATGATCACGAACCCGTCGATCTTGATGCTCGACGAGCCGTTCTCGGGGGTCGACCCCATCGCGGTCGGCGAGCTGCAGGGCTTCATCCGCGGCCTGCGCGACCGGGGCATCGGCGTGCTGCTCACCGACCACAACGTGAGGGAAACTCTTAACGTCTGCGACCGCGCGTATATAATCAACGAAGGCAAGGTCCTCAAGGACGGCCCTCCGGCCGAGATCGAAGCCGACCCCCTGGTGCGGCAGACCTACCTGGGACAGAATTTCAGAATGTAGCCATGAGCCTGCACAACTCCCCGAAGGGCGTGCTGCTGATCGTCGGCGTGACCTCCCTTCTCGTCTCGGTCTTCCTGAAAAAGGGCGAACGCATCAAAGGGGCGGCCTTCCTGGTCGGCTGGCTGGTGCCCGGCGCCGGGCATTTCCTGATCGGCCAGTGGAAGAAGGGCCTCTTCTTCCTTCTGATCCTCGGCGCGACGTACCTCTTCGGGATGTGGATCGCCGGCTTCCGGCCCGTCTCGTTCGACGACAACCCGTTCTACTACGTCGGCCAATACGGCTCCGGCATGACGTTCCTCGTCGCCACCCTGCGGGGCGACGAGAAGGCGGTGGTGCGCGACGGCATCCATCCCAGCTGGTTCGATCCCGGCCTGCTCTATGTCTGCGTCGTCGGCCTGCTCAACCTGGTCGTGATGCTGAGCCTTCTGGACGCGAAGGCCGTGTCGTCCGAGACGGCGGCCGCCCCGGCCCCGCCTCCCGCGCCCGCGGCCGGTCCCGCTCCCGCGGCAACCCCGCTGCCGGAGAAGACGGCATGAACGGGATCAGCTACCTCGTCCTGTTCTTTCCGATCGTCCTGGTGATCCTGTTCGTCCTCGAGGCCTGCCGCTCCGACGATCCGAAGAAGATCGTGAAGCGGGCGCTGGCGAATCTCGGGGTCCTGACCGCCGTCCTGGTGCTGGGCGGCGCGTTCGTCTACGTGATCAATCGCTGGTTCTGACCCAGCATTCAGTAGACAGTAGACCATAGCCGGCAGTCCCTGGCCCCCCCCGGCCCCCGGGGGGGCGAATCCTCTGCGGTTTACTGTCTGCCGCCTTGGGTCTATCGGATCAGATGGAACCATCTCCCCTGCGGCCACCAGATCCACAGCGCCTTGCCGACGATGAACTTCTCATGCACGAAACGGTACTTCTCCGTCGACTGGCTTTCGATGTCGCTGTCGAAGATCGGGACTTCGTTCCCGTGCTCGTCCCCGTCGATCGCGATGTCCGGCGGCCGCGGGAGGTTGTATCGGTCCTGCAGCCGCTTCTGCAGGTCGGTGGAGTAACTGCGGGTGACCTGCTGCTCCTCGCACACCACCGTCTTCCCGTCCTTGAGGTGGAAGGTGTGCATGACCCAGGCGCGCGAGTCGTGGCTGTTGGCGACGTTGTCGCCCATCATCAGGTAATGCTGCGGGGGGATGGTCTCGACCTCGTCCTCGTGGAGGTTGAGGGCGCGCTCGTGCTGGGGCTGGCGGTAATAGATGTCGCGTCCGAGCGCCAGGTTGCGCGCGCGGAACGTGAGGCCACGGGCGCCGAACGTGATATGGCGGTCCGGGGTGTCGTTCTCGCGGACGTCCTCGCGCGTCTCGATGAAGGGCAGACGCGCGCGCTCGCCGTCGTTCACGCGCACGTAGGCCATGCCGTCGAAGATCGACAGGTCCACCTTGATGCGGCGGTCCATCGAGAGGTGCACGTCCTTCAGGGGGACGATGTCCGTGGGCGGCCCCTTCTCGCTGCCGGGCTTGTGGAAGCGGAGCTGGCTCTCGCCCTCCGTGTCGAAGCGCGCCTCGAAGCGGCCGTAGGAGTTGACGACCTCCGCATACACCTGGCCCTTCGGGCTGGTGATCTCGACCTCGAATGCGATC
Organism: Planctomycetota bacterium; assembly: GCA_035644495.1. Lineage (GTDB taxonomy): Bacteria > Planctomycetota > MHYJ01 > MHYJ01 > JACPRB01 > JACQFK01. Next base: position 20,870 of record DASQOM010000208.1, read on the forward strand.
CGCATGTCGTCGACGTCCCGGCCGGCGGCGTCGTTCAGGGTGCGGGCCCGGTACGAGAACTCGACCGAACGCTCGCCGTCCTTCTCCTGCGTGGAGAGCTCGCCTTCGGCGACCACCGGCTCGGCGTGCTTCTTGCGGTCGGCGACCGGGCCGGTGTCCCAGGCGTCCTTGAAGTCCTTGTAGCGGGTCAGGTACCCGTCCGTGTTCTTGGCGGGGTCGATCCAGATCGAGTCCTGGGTCCGCAGCGTGCGACGCGCGATCTTGAACTTCTCCTCGCCCGGCTTCTTGACGTAGAGGTTCCCGTGATAGATGCGGATCTGCTCATCGGGGAGACCCACGACGCGCTTGATGAAGTTCTTCGCCTGGTTGAGGGGGAACTTGAAGACGATGACGTCGAAGCGCTCGACCGGCGAGAACGAGTAGAAGTACTTGGTGACCATGATGCGGTCGCCGCTGGCGCTGTCGGTGTTCAGGGGCACGTGATAGTCGCTGAAGGGGCAGGACTCGCGCCGGTGGTTGCTGGAGAGGTCGCCGAGCAGCGTGGGTTCCATGGAGCTCGAGGGGATCTTGAAGACCTCGATGCAGAAGCAGCGGATGACGAGGGCCATGATGAAGGCGACGATGATGGCCTCGATGTTCTCCTTGCACCAGACGCCGAAGGACTCGGGCTTGCGTTCCATGGTGCCGGCCTCCCGGGCGCCGCGGGGCGGGCTCAGGGCGACCAGGAGCACCCCGAGCAGCATCGCCGGCGGGAGATAGATCAGGGTGAACCCCGAGTGCAGGACGCGGAGGACGACGCCGACCAGGCTGCCCCAGACGACGTACTGGCCGAGCGCATACCCCCAGCGCCGCCCCATGGCGACGCCGACGGGGGGGACGAGGCCGCCGCCGGCGAGGACGCAGGTGAAGATGATCCAGATGCCGACCCCTTCGCGCAGGGCGACGATCAGGCCCGCCGCGGGGACGAGTTCGAGGAGGATCAGCAGCGCCGCGGCCGCCGCCGGCCGGTTGCCCTTGAAGAGCGTCTCGAGGGGAGGGGCGTCGGAGGGGGACGGGTTGGTCCCCCCGGAGGCGGACGCCGGCGTTGTGGTCGGACTCATTCGACGTCGTCCCCCGACTTGAGCACGGCCATGAAGGCGCTCTGCGGGATCTCGACGTTCCCGACGTTCTTCATCCGCTTCTTGCCTTCCTTCTGCTTCTCGAGGAGCTTGCGCTTGCGGCTGATGTCGCCGCCGTAGCACTTCGCGATCACGTTCTTGCCCACCGAGCCGATGTCCTCCCGCGCGATGATCTTACCTCCGATGGCCGCCTGAAGCGCGATTTCGAACAGCTGCCGGTGGATCTCCTTCTTCAGCGTCTTCAGGATCTTACGTCCCTTGTACTCCGCCGTTTCAGCATGAAGAATGATACTCAGCGCGTCCACCTCGTCCCCGGCGACCAGGATGCGGAGGCGGACCAGGTCCGCGGCCTCGTATCCGGTCGCGTGATAGTCGAGCGTTCCGTAGCCGCGCGTGATGGATTTCAGCTTGTCGTAGAAGTCGTACACGATCTCGGCGAAAGGCAACTTGTAGTGGATGATGACGCGCGTCTTCGAGATGTATTCGGTCTTGAGGTAGACGCCGCGCCGCTCCTGGCAGAGCGACATGATCGGGCCGATGAATTCCGCGGGGATGATGATGGTGGCCCGGACGATCGGCTCGCGCCACTCCTTGATCATCGCCTCGTCCGGCAGCTTCGCCGGATTGTCGATGCGCAGCACCTTCGGGCCTTCGTGGGTCTGGGCGACGATCTCATAGGTGACGTTCGGCGCGGTCTGGATGAGGTCGACCTTCTCCTCGCGCTCCAGCCGCTCCTGCACGATCTCCATATGGAGCAGGCCGAGGAAGCCGCAGCGGAACCCGAAGCCGAGCGCTTCGCTCGTCTCCGCCTGCCACTTGAAGCTGGAGTCGTTGAGGCTGAGCCGCTCGAGGGCCTTTTTCAGGTCCTCGTAGTCCGTGTCGCCCGTCGGATAGAAGCCGCAGAACACGACCGGCAGCGGCTCCTTGTAGCCGGGCAGCGCCTTGACGTCCCTCCCGGCCGGGCCCGCGATCGTGATGGTATCGCCCACGCGGACGTCGGCGATCGTCTTGATGTTGGCCATGACATAGCCGACCTGGCCCGCGGTGAGCTGGGGGACCTCGACCATGTGCGGCCTGAAGAGGCCGGTGTATTCGACGTCGTACTCCCTGTCGGTGCCCATGAAGCGGATCTTGTCGCCGCGCTTGATGGACCCGTCGATGAGGCGGACATACGAGACGACGCCGCGGAACTCGTTGAACTCGGAGTCGAAGACGAGGGCCTTGAGCGGCGCGTTGGGGTCGCCCTTCGGGGGAGGGACCAGCGTGATCACCGCCTCGAGCAGCTCCTCGACGCCTTCGCCCGTCTTGCCGCTGATCCTGAAGACCTCGCCCCGGCGGATGCTCAGGGTGTGCTCCATTTCCTCGAGCGACTCGTCGACCTGGGCGGTCTGCATGTCGATCTTGTTGAGCGCCGGCACGATCTCGAGTCCGCCTTCGATGGCGAGGAGCGCGTTGGCCACGGTCTGCGCCTGGACGCCCTGGGTGCAGTCGACCAGGAGGATGGCTCCCTCGCATGCGGCGAGGGAGCGGGAGACCTCGTAGTTGAAGTCGACGTGGCCCGGGGTGTCGATCAGGTTGAGGCGGTAGCCCTTCCAGTCCATGGCGACGGCCTTGGCCTTGATGGTGATGCCGCGCTCGCGCTCGAGCGAGTTCGAATCGAGGTGCTGCGCCTTGATGTCGCGGTTGGCGACGGTGTTGGTCAGCACGAGGATGCGGTCCGCGAGCGTGGACTTGCCGTGGTCGATATGGGCCACGATGCAGAAATTTCGGATCTTCTCTATGCTCATGTATGGATTCTTCACGTCAGGGAAACGGAACCCAGGAGGGACCTAGACGCGGGTCGCGGTGGGCTCCCGGATGTCGCGCGTCTCGAGCTTCCGCGCGGCCCAGAGGGCGGCGCCGAGCCAGCCGGCGTCGTCGCCGCGGACTTTGGAGGTCTCGATGCGGATCTTCTCGATGAAGACGCCGAAGACGCGGCGCTTGACGCCTTCGCGCACCTTGTCGAGGAGGATGTCGCCCGCCTGGGCCATGCCGCCCGCGAGGACGATGATGTCGGGATGAAGGACGTGGATCATGTTCGCGACCCCGGTCGCCAGGCCGTTGGAGGCCCAGTTGATGACGTCCATCGCCTTCGCGTCGCCCTTCCGGGCGGCATCGAAGCAGTCCTTCGCGGTGCCTTTGCCCCACTTCTTGGCGACGGCCGTCGCCGACGCATACTGCTCGAGGCAGCCGGGCTGGCCGCAGCCGCACATCGGGCCGTTGGGGTCGATGCTCATGTGGCCGAGCTCGCCGGCGGCGCCGCTGGCCCCGATCCACAAGTCGCCGTTGATGACGATGCCGCCGCCGATTCCGGTGCCGAGGGTGTAGACGACCAGGCTCCGGAAGTCCTTGCCGGCGCCCGCGACGTATTCGCCCCACGCGGCGCAGTTCGCGTCGTTCTCCATGTACGTCGGCATCCCCAGCCGGTTGCCCAGCATCTGGGGGAAGCGGACGTTGTCCCAGCCGGGCAGGTTGTTCGCGCGCACCAGGATGCGTCGCTCGAGGTCGAGCGGACCGGGAACGCCCGCGCAGGTGGCCTTGACGCGCTCCGTCTTGCGCTGGAGCGTGTCGGCCGCCTCGCCGATGCGCTGGACGGTGTCCTCGGCTCCGCGGTCCGGACGCGTGGGGATGGACAGGGTGGCGGCGACCTCGCCTCGGGCGTCGCAGACGCCGAGCTTGACGAAGGTTCCGCCGAGGTCGATGCCGAGATAGAGGTCCGCCATCTGGGCGCGCATTGAATCAAAAAACCCCGCGGAACACAATGCGGTCGAATTCACATGCGAAGCGTTCCATTGGGATTGTCCTTGACGCTCCCCGGCCGTCCTCCATAATGGGCGCTTCTATGGCCAGGAGAGGGAAGAGGGTCCTCGCCATCGCGTTCGCGCTTGCGGCCGCGTTCTCGGCTCCCGCCTTCGCCGCCGCCCCCCAGGATCAGCAGAAGCTGATCGAGGACGAGCGGCGCAGGGAGATGAACGAGCGTCCCAAGCCCGACGAGGACATGCACCAGACCTGGCTCTGGGACGCCGGCGGCTGGCTGCACCTGCAGTTCGATCAGCTCGACGACCCTCCCCTCCGCGACACGCGCACCGACCGCTACGTCGACCTGCGGTTGTGGGGCGAGATCCGTTACGAGAAGATCTACTCGCTCTACTGCCGGATCCGCACGGACTATACGGACTTCAACTCCGGCGACCAGTTCTCGGGCGACGAGGACAACAGCTTCCGGGCGCCGCATTTCGACGAGGTCTATGTCGACGCCGACTGGACGGACTACGGCCGCGGCTTCGCCGCGCGGGCGGGGCGGGCGTTCGTTTCCATGGGCAGCGGGCTGCTCTACAACGACCTGGCGTACATGATCCAGGGGACCTATTCGCAGGACCGATGGGCCATCCGCGGCTGGGTGGGCCATTCGATCATCCACGAGGAGGACATCGACTCGTCGATTCCCCACGCGAACAAGAGCTATCGCGGATTTCTCGGCGTCGAAGGCGATTACCTGATCACCGGCAACCACCGCGCCTACGGAATGCTGTTGATCGAGCGCGACTTCAACCGCGACAACGTTGCGGGCCAGGACTGGACCTACAACGCGAACTACTTCGGCCTGGGCGCGCGGGGGACGATCCTGGCGGGGCTCGGCTACTCCGCGGAGTTCACCTACGAATTCGGCCAGAGCGCGGCGGCGGGGAGCACCCAGCTGGAGTCGATCAGCGCCTTCGCCGGCCTCCTGACGGTCGACTATGAATTCTCGGGACCGCTCGAACCCATGCTGCTGCTGCAGTACATGTACGGATCGGGGGACTCCGACCGGACGAGCGTGACCGAACAGGCGGCGGGCAACCAGCAGGGAACGACCGACGAGGGGTTCCTGTCCTTCGGCTTCGTCCAGACGGGCTATTCGCTGTTCCCGCGCGTGTCGAACATCCATATCCTCCGGCTGGGAGGGACGATCCGCCCGCTGGAGTCCATGGAGATGTTCCACAAGCTGCAGGTGGGCGTCTTCGGGTACCTCTACCGCAAGGCGGCGGCCTCCTCTCCGATCTCCGATTCCCGGGCGTTCCTGAACGACTCCGATGTCGGCAAGGAGATCGACTTCACGCTGCGCTGGAGGATCTATTCCGACCTGGGGTTCTCGGTGAACTACGGGTGTTTCTTTCCGGGGAACGCCTACCAGGAGACCCAGGCCCGGAATTTCGTGAATATCGGAATGACGTACAGCTTCTGACGAGCGAACGATGAAGAAGCTTCGGACGGCGATCGCGGCGGGGCTGCTCATCGCCTGCGCGCCCCTCCTGGCCCAGGAGAAGCCCGCGCCGGCGGCGAAGGAGGGGCGCACCGCCTACCTCCGCCGCATCTTCGAAAAGGACCGGGCCACCTACGGCGACGCCTGCCGCGCGGTGCTCTCCCTGATCAAGCAGGAACACACGGACGCGGACTTCGGCGCCGTCTCGGGGGACCTCTCCGGCCGCGGCGTGGTCTCGCCGTCCTGGACCCTCACGGAGCCCAGCCTCCTGACGAAGGGGACGCTCGCCTACATGCTGAGCCAGGCGCTGGACATCAAGGGCGGCCTGACCATGCGGATCTTCGGGGTCAGCCGCCGCTACGCGCTGAGGGAATGCCAGCATCGCGGGCTCATCAGCGGCGGGAGCAGCGACGAGTACGTGACCGGCCGCGAGTTGATCGACGTGATCACGAACGCGACGGTCTATAAGGAGCAGGGGAACACGGATTCCCAGTACAAGTGATGAAGAGGGCACTGGCCGTCCTGATCCTCTCCGCAACGGCGGCGGCCGCTGTTCCGCCGCAGGAGGCAAAGCAGGGCGAGATGGAAGCCACCCTCGTGGCGTTCAAGGGCACGGTCGATGTCAAGCGTCCCGAGGACAAGGACTGGGTCGCGGCCGAGCGCAATATGAAGCTCAAGAAGGGCTCGGAAATCTGCACGTCGGTCGCGTCCACGGCGACGCTGCTGTTCTCCGCGAACCTCAAGATCGACGTCAAACCGCTGACGCAGGCGAAGGTGGACGAGCTGGCCAAGCTCGGGGATACCGTGAATACGGACCTCAAGCTCAAGTTCGGATCCATCGAGGTGGACATCCAGAAGGGGGATCTGAAGTCCGACATGAAGGTTTCGGCGCCGAACTCCACGACCTCGGTGTCGGGGTCGCACGGCATCGTCCGGGCGCCGGCGACCGAGGGGGGCTGCCGCGTCACGTTGCGGACCACGACGGGCACGTGGCACCACGACGCATCGCTCGTCGGCCGAGATCTCTTCGGGGAGGATGTCGCGGACAATTACGGCAACCAGCTGAGGGATCTCCGGTTGATCGCCGACAGCCACGACTTCATGGATTTCTGGGGCCGGAACAAGGACGAACTCTACCAGAGCCGGTTCAACCGGAAGGCCGGGGACCCTGATCCGTGGGACGTGCCCTTCTTCGAGTTCGTGAACCAGGGGCCGCTGAGGGAGCGGACCAAGCGCTCCGGAGTTCTGCCGCCGCCGCCTGGAACGCCGTAATCCGGGGTATAGAGAGGATATGAAGACGCTGGGGCTTGCCGTCCTGCTGGCGGCATCCGCGGTTTCGTCCGCGTGGGCGCAGGAGAACGTGTTCATCACGAACTCCGCCGCGGGAACCGTCAGCGTGGCGGATTCCACCACGAACGTCCTGCTGCCCAACCTGCCCAACGGACCGAATTCCATCGCCGTCGGGGCCACGCCGACCGGCTGCATCTCCGACCTCTCCCGCAACCTGGTCTACGTCCTCAACTCGGGCGCGACGCCGGCGACGGTGTCGGTGATCAATACCCAGACCTTCCGCGTCGTCAATACGGTGACCCTCACGTCCAGCGGCAGCGCGGGCGGGATCACGATGTCGCAGGACAATCACTTCCTGTACATTGCGGGCCGGAACACGGTGGCAGGGGAGGCGGGCGTCTTCCAGATCGATCTGAACGCTGCCACCGTCGCGGGAACCACGGGCACCTATGTCGCGGGGATCACGTCTACGGCGCAGGCTGCGGACTGCGAAGTGCTTCCGGCGTCGGTGGTCGGCGGCTCGGGCAGCGGGCCCGGTCGCCTCTATTTCTGCGTGACGTCGACGAACCAGATCGCGGCCATCAACATGCTGGCGGCGCCGCCCACCGCCGCGTCCCTCCCGATGCCGACGGGAGCGGGGACGCCGACCGGGCCCACGCTGATGGCCCGGTCGCCGGACAGCACGTTCATCCTGGCGGGCGCGAACACGTCCGCCACCTTCGCGATGTTCCAGGTCTTCCGGATCAATCCCGGCGCGGCGCCGCAGGTGGACTTCTTGACGCTCACCGGCGGCTCGATGAGCCCCCAGGTGGAGGACGTGGCGTTCCGGAGCCTGGACGTCGTCCCCCCGTTCAACGTCTTCCTCCTCGGCAACGACGTTCCCGGACGGACCGTCAATGAATTCACGATCGGCGCGACCGGAGCTCCGGGAGCCCGCACCGGGGTGGCCGTCAATACCGGTTACGGGCTGGAGCTGACCTACGACCCGTCCAACGAGCGGCTCTATGTGAGCGGCCTGGGATTCACGGCCCCGGCCAGTTACGACCGCTATAACGTCAAGACGCCGCCGCCTTCGGCGGAGGCCAATTTCAACTCCGGCGGGAACAATCCCCGCAAGTTCGCGTTTGCCCCGAAGCCCCCGCCGCCCCTGATCGACGACGTCACGCAGCCGGCGGGGATCAATTCGGCCGCGTTCCAGCTCGAAATCCGCGGCTCCGGCTTCGTCCCGAATTCGTCGCGGGCCCGCGTCCAGGACAACTCGTTCGGCGTGCTCACCACCGCGACGACGACGACCGTGCTCGACTCGGGAACGATCCTGGCGACTTTTCCCGCCCTGACGCCGGAGATCTT
>DASQOM010000209.1:0-6277 GCA_035644495.1 Planctomycetota bacterium
AGGTCACCGGCTTGAAATACGGGCCGGTCGTGTCCGGTCGCGTGCCCCACCAGTGGCCGTCCCAGTCGGCTTCGCGGTGATAGAGGCGGCACAGCGCGCGGAGGATCGGACGCCGGGCGGTCGCGTCGGGCGCCGCGGCCAGCTTCTCGAGCAGACCGTCGACCGCGGCCGGCTCGTGGATCGACTGGAGCGCCCGGAGCGAGGCGGGCGTCAGGGACTTGAGGCAGACGGCCGTCGCCCGCAGCGTGATGAGGCCCTGCACCGCGACATGGGCGACCACGGGGTCCGGGTCGGCGCTCACCGGGAAGATCGCCGCGGCGGAATCGGGATCGCCGATGCGGACCAGGGCGGTGACCGCCTGAAGCCGGACCCGGGCATCGGCGCTCGCGAGCGCGTCCTTATAGAGCTTTGCTTCCGGCGCCCGGCCATCGCCAAGCGCCCGCAGGGCGAACTCGCGCAACGCGGGGACTGCGGCGAGCCGCACGAGCGCCGCCTCGTTCTTTCCGAGCTGCGCCAGCGTGAAGATCGCGGCGACGCGGGCCCCGATCGGGCCGTCGGCGGCGGCGATCTTCTCGAGTCCCTCGACGAGCTCGCCTGCATTCCGCCGGAGGATCTCGCGCTGGGCGTGGAGGCGGCGGACGTGGCTGGGTCCGCCGATCTCCGCGAGCAGCTGTTCGGGCGCCGCCTTCAGGACGTCGGGCGGGGCGGCAGCCTGCGTGCCGGTCTGCGCCACGCAGACGACGAAGCCGACGTTCGGACCGGAGTACGTGAAGCCGCCGTTCTTCCAGCTCGAAATGTAGAAGCGGCCGCGGGCGTCGACGTCCATGTCCGTCGGCCGCTGGATCTCGACGAAGGTCTTCTGCTGCGCTTTGAACGTCGCGCCCGCGGGCTCCAGCGGATGGCGGTACACCACGCTGCGGCCCCACTCGCAGGTGTAGAGCGTGTCGCCCAGTCCGTCGGGCAGTCCGGGCTCCTGCACATAGAGGGATCCGCAGGGCGAGCCGCCGCCGTAGTCGGCGAGGGGCTGGAGGATCTCGTCGCCGAAGCTCTTGAAGAGCGTGGGATAGCCGAAGTCCGCGCCGGCCACGACGTGGCTCAGGCGCACATCCCAGCCGCCGCCGTCGTTCGTGTTGTCGCGCGTGAAGGCGTCGAGGGTCGGGGCGATCGCGACGTCGTAGATGTTCCGCTGGCCGTGCGAGACGAGTTCGAGGCCGCTGCCGTCGGGGCGGACGCGGACGATGCCGCCGCCATGAAGCTGCAGCGTCCGGCCGTCTTTGCCCGACGCCTTGACGAAGCCATAGTCCCCCACCGCGACATAGATCCAGCCGTCGATGCCGAGCGTCATGCCGTTCGTCGTGTGATCGGCCCCGCGGAACTTCAGGTCGAAGCCCAGGCCCTGGACCAGGACCTCGGAGCGGTCGGCGACGCCGTCGCCGTCGTCGTCGTGGTACGCGTGGATGAAGGGAGGATGCTGCACATAGAGGGTCTTTCCGTCCCAGACGATGCCGCGGGGGCTGTCGACGTTGGGGGCGAAGACCGTGAACTTGTCGGCGCGGCCGTCGCCGTCGCTGTCGATGCAGCGGACGATGCGGCCGCGTCCCGGCTTGGCGTCGATGGAGCCGTTCTCGTCGATGCCAACGAAGAGCGTGCCGTCCGGCGCGGCGGCGAGGCAGGTGGGGTAGCCGACGTCGGGCGGCGCGGCGAAGACCGTCGTCGCGAACCCGGGCGGGACCTTGATGCCGGCGAGGATCTGCTTGTCGTCGCCGCGGGGCTTCGGGTCCTGGGCGAACGCGAGGGTGCCGAGGGCGATGCAGAGCAGGTATTTCATGCCCTACTATAGGGCGGGGACGCCCGGACGCTTCAGCGCGGCGACGAAATCGGGATGAACGGAATCGGGGACGTCCCGTTCAATAGGACATGCTTCGGCCGTCGACGTCCCGCCGCCGCCTGCTTCTGGCCAGAGTGGCGCTTGCGGTCCTCCTGCTCCCCGTCTCGCTGACGGGACCCAGACTCTTCCCCTGCCCCAGCTGTGAGGAACTTGACGGTCACTATGTTCAGCACCAGTCCTGGCTCCTGACGGCCTGTCAAAACTGCGACGGCCGAGGAGTCGTAACCGACCTGGATGCGCTGTTTATCCTGGGGGGGTACCGAACTTCGGATCCTCCGCAGGATCTTTTCTATTACCCCTCCGAAGACCTGAAGCCAGGGGAGTCGACCTACGTCGCCCATGTTTTTGCAGGGCTTGTCGAACAGAAAGGCAATATCCGGATCCACTGGCCCTACCATCCGGTTGTGCATTTGAGTCTCCCCGGCCTGTTGCTGGCTCTTCAGATCGTCATCGCTCTGCTGGCCTCGTGGTTCCTTCCGATCTTTGCTTGTGCCGGTTGCCCCGGGGATTCCTGTCCTCGCTGCTCAGGTACGGGCTCCCGGTCGGCCCGTCGGCGCTGGATTCCTGAGTCCTGGCGGTCCAGAATTTGGAAAGGGACAAGAATCGCAAAGATTGGAGTCGCGATCCTGTTCATCCTCTTCCTGTCCGCGCATGTCGGGTTGCGGGCGTGTCCCGACTGCCGGGGATGGGTGGGCGGTCATCCCGGGGAGCGAGGTCCTGTTCCGCGCTGTTGGCGCTGCGGCAACGCGCACGGGATCAGCCTTTGGAACCCCCTTTTCGTCGACGATTAGAACGAGTATCCTCTCGTCGTGCGGAGCTCCGACAACAAGGCCTTCAAGGAGTGGGCGATCGTCTGCCGCGCGCTGGCGACGGGATCGCAGATCCTCATCCTGCGCAAGGGCGGCGTCGCCGAGGGTCCGCGCGGATTCGAGGTGACGGACCGGCAGTTCTTCCTCTATCCGACGTATCTGCACCAGTCCCCGACGAGCGTGGTGTCGAACTGGCGCGACGAGATGGGGCGGCTGGTCGATCCGGCGCCCGGGCAGATCGAGATCGGGCACTATGCGATCGTCTCGTCCTGGCTGCGGATCCGGTCGCTGGAAACCCTGAAGGCGCTGCGGAAGCACCATATCCTCTCGGACGCCGTCGTCGAGGAGCGCTTCCACCGCTGGGAGCAGGAGGGCGTCACGGCGCTGATGGTCCGGGTCTACGCCCTGCCCCGGCCCGTGATGGTTCCGGAGCTCGAAAGCTACGCGGGCTGCAAGTCCTGGCTCACGCTGGCGGAGCAGGTGCCGCTCGACGGGGTCCAGCCCGTCCTCGGGGACGCGCCGTTCCAGGCGAAGCTGGATCAGATCAAGGCGCTGACCGGCGCGATTCCATGACGCGTGCGACGGAAGCTTTCCAATATCGTAGATCGCGGGTGCACGATGTTTGACTCCGGCATCCTGAAGCAGCTGGCCGAGCGGCGCATCTCCCCCGAAGAGGCGGAACGGCAGCTCGCCTTGTTCGCGCATCCGCCGGCGCCCGCCCGATTGCTCAAGCCGGCCAGGGTCGGCGACGGGATCCTCCGGCTGAGCGACGCCGACCAGGGTCGCTATGAGCGGAGGGGCTCGACGAGCGTCGCCCGCCGCGCCGTGACCAAATTCGTCCCGGCCTCGGGGGCCGCCACCCGCATGTTCAAGGACCTGCTGGCCTTTCAGAACGGCGCTCCGGAGACGGAGGAAGTCCGCAGCGTCCGCGAGGGACGCAGCCGCTTCGCGTTCGGCGGCGAGCTCGAGGCGATCGCCGACCCGCTGCCGGCGATCCTCCAGCGATACTCCCAGAAATCCAAGGGGCTGATCCCCTTCCATCGGGTCGACGGCCGCGCCCGGACCTCGTTCGAGGAGCAGTTGCGGGAAGCGGCGGCCTTCCTGGCCGACGCCGAGGGCCGGGTCCGCCTGCATTTCACCGTCTCGCCCGAGCACCGCGCCGAGTATGAAGCCCTCTATGCCGCCCTGAAGCCGGCGCTGGAGCGGGAGCTGGGCAGGACCTTCGACACGGGTTTTTCGGAACAGGATCCGTCGACCGATACCCTCGCGGGAGGCGAGGATCTCCGGCCCTTCTGCGACGAGCAGGGGCGCCTTGTCTTCCGGCCCGGCGGTCACGGGTCGCTGATCAAGAATCTCCAGGATCTGGCCGCGAACTCCGGACGCGTGGTCATCAAGAACATCGACAACGTCGCGCACCCCCGCTTCTGGCCGGAAATTCTGCGCTGGAAGCAGATCCTGATCGGACTGTTGGACGAAACGCAGGAAGCCGCGTTCGACCGGCTGCGCCGGTTGAAGAGCGATCCCGCCGCGGCCGGCGAGGCCCGGGGCTGGGCGGAGTCGCGCTGGGGAATCCCGGCGTCGGGAAACGATGCCGCGGAGCTGCTGCACCGTCCGCTGCGGGTCTGCGGCGTCGTCGCGAACGCCGGGGAGCCGGGGGGCGGGCCGTTCTGGGTGGACGGTTCCGGAGGCCCCAGTCTGCAGATCGTGGAAAGCGCCCAGGTCGATGCGAAGGATCCCGCCCAGAAGGCGCTGTTCGAGTCGTCGACGCACTTCAATCCCGTGGACCTGGCCTGCGGCCTGCAGGACGAGGAAGGGAAGCCCTACGATCTGTCGCGCTACGTGGACGAGCGCGCGTCGTTCGTGGCGAAGAAGAGCCAGGGGGGCAAGACGCTGCTCGCGCTGGAGCGGCCGGGGCTGTGGAACGGCACGATGGCGGGATGGAACACGCTGTTCGTCGAAGTGCCGCTGATCACGTTCAACCCGGTCAAGACGCTCTCGGATCTGCTGAGGAAGGAACAGCTTCCCGCTTAGGAACGCTGCTCGAGCCGGCACGCCGGGCCGTATCGATGAAAAGACGCAGGCGGGAATCCGGTTTGTATACTGGGAAGTCCGTCTGCCAAGGGAGGATGTCCTGATCGCCGCCGTGCTGCTCTTCGTCGCCTGCCAGGAGGACGTCGAGATCCCCCGGCGCGACAAGCAGGACTATTTCGAAGCGGTCCAGGCCTGCAGAGAAGCCGAGGCCAAGGTCGAGACCGACGAGGCAGCCGCGATCGAAAAGCTGTCCGCCATCCTCGCGAATTCGAAGATCGTCCAGATCGAATGCCGCATCCGGATCCAGCTGCAGGCCGACAAGTACACCCAGCCGTATTTGTTCGTCCCCTATCAGCTGAGGGGCCGCGCCGAGCTGGGCCTCGCCGGGAAGACCGCGAACGCCGCGATGAGGAAGCAACTGCTCGAGGACGCGGTCCGCGACCTGAAGACCTCCGCCGCGAAGGGGCTCGACTCCAGCAAGAAGCCCCTGGCGTCGGCGCAGGCGGAGCTCGAGAAGCTCCTGGCCGAGGCCCCCGCGGCAGATCCGCCGGTGCCCCAGAAGAACTCCCTCAAGATCCGCGCCGCCTGGAGCCAGCTCGTGGGCGAGCGGAGGTACAAGTCCGCCCGGACCCTGCTCGACAAGGAAGCGGACGCCCTGACGGAAAAGGAGAAGGCGGAGCTCGGCGCCGAAACCCAGCAGGCCTGTACGTCCTTCCTGACCGAGCAGATGATCCGGTTCCGCCGCAACCTCGCGTCCGTGTCGGGCATCGACGAGCTGCGCCGCATGTCGAGGGACGAATTCGAAATCAGCTTCGCGCTGCCGGCGGCGGAGGAGATCGTCGTCGCCTACCCGCCCTACGACTGGGCCCGGACGCAGTCCGACTCGTTGCGCGCGGCCTGGTCGAACCGGGACGCGATCCCGGCGCTGCTGCGGATGGCGGCCCAGGCGGCCCGCCTCAACCCGGACTCGGAGAATCCCTGGTTCACGCTGGCGGAGGGGCTGGCCTTCCAGGATCTCCGGCGCGCGATGGAGCTCCGCGTGGCGGACTGCGCCGACGCGCCGCGGGAAAAGCGGGATCCGCTCCTGGGCGAGGCGCGCACCCTGATGGACTCCTGGAACGGATTCGTCCGCGGCCTCGACGACGCGACGCGGAAGCACCACCCCTTCCTCGACGAGCAGGCGAAGACCCTCGCCGGCATCCTGGCGAAGGCACCCCGGGATCTCGAGGGTCTGGAGACGGAAGATCTCCGCTCCTGCTTCGCGGCGGCGGAGGTCGGAGTCCTGCTGCAGAAGGAGGAAGACCGGCTCCGCGCGCTGGAAGCGACGGGGGGTCTCAGCCGGGAGTCCCGACAAAACGTTCTGACCCTGATCGTGGCCGCGCGATCGATCCGGATGTTCCTGTCGGGAAGCGCCGAGGAAGTCGTGCAGAAGGCCGTCCGGGAGGATCTGCTGCGGCTCGCCAAAGTGGGAGGCGCCGCGAACGCCGACCGCTTCGGCCCGCGTCTCCGGAAAATCTTCGATTCGCTACGGTGATTCGGCGACCTGCAG
>DASQOM010000210.1:0-17782 GCA_035644495.1 Planctomycetota bacterium
GCGAAGGACCGCGCCGCGGCGCTGCGGCCCTGCCTGTCCGACGGCAGCGTCCTGGTCCGCTCCGTCGCGGCGCACGCGCTCGGGCAGCTGGGCGACCGGGAATCCATCCCCGCGCTCCGGGGTCTCCTGAAGGACGAAAACCCCAACGTCCGCTGGTGGGCGGTCCACGCGCTGGGCGAGCTCCAGGCGCGCGAGACGGTCGGGGATGTCGCTCCGCTGCGGGACGATGCGGACGAATCCGTCCGCCGGGTCGCGAAGGACACCGTCGAGCTGCTCCGGCGGAAGCCCTGAGCATTGATTGCACCTCCCCAGGCTTTTGCTTATCCTCTCCCCATCATGAACTCCGGCGGCGGTCGGTCGGTGTTCGCGGATGCGGGCACCCAGGTGGTGCAGCTGGACCGGGGCCGCTGCGCCATCCTCCGCTTCACCGGGCAATGCACGCCGCTCCTGGTGGAATGGACGTTGAAGTCGCTGCGCCCGTTCAAGACCCCGGTCGCGATCAATGCCCGCGAGTTGTCGGGCATCGACGCGCCGTTCGTCCAGGCCCTGCTGGACCACGCCGGTCGCAAGCATCCGATCGCGCTCGTGAGCCCGCCGGCCGCGATGATCGACCTGCTCGACCAGATGGCAGCGCGCGAAAAGATCCCGATGTTCAGCGGGGAGGAGGCGATCCAGGAGAACGGCTCGCTGCCCGACTCGCTCGCGCAGGAGCGGCTGGCGCTGCAGGAGCTCTATTCGCGCTTCAAGATCAACCCCTTATGGCGCAAAGTCGACCAGGACCAGACCTGGCTCTGCGCCCTCTGCGGCCTGGAGGTGGACGACGTCCGCTTCTGGCCGGCCAAGGGGCCGGAAGCCGCGTCGCTCCGCAACGTGCGCCGCCACCTCATGGCCGACTGCATGGCCTGGAAGGCCGGCCGCCAGCAGCCGCTCCCGGCGAGCGTCCTCGACCAGTTCCTGACCGAGGTCAACGCGCGCAAGGCCAGCGAGGACGCTGAACGGAAGAAGAAACTGTCCCAGGAGATCGAGACCCTGCAGTCCCGCGTCAACGACATGCAGGAGATCGAGCGCAGCGTCAACCAGGCGCAGCGCCGCCAGCTCCACCTGATCCCCGTCGATCCCGCCCCCGACGAGATCGCCGACATCGCCGTCATCTATCGACCTCTTCAGGCGGTCAGCGGCGACTTCCTGGACTTCTACTCGCTCGAGGACAACCGCTTCGGCGTCGCGATCGGCGACGTCAGCGGACACGGCGTCGAGACCGCCATCGTCATGGGAATGGCGAAGATGGCCTTCCGGGTGCGCTCGCAGGCCATCGGCTCGCTGCGCGACCTGATGACCTACGCCAACCACGACCTCTTCCTCGAGCTGCGGCGCACGGCGTTCATCACGGGAGTCTTCGCGATCATCGACCGCGATACGTACCAGATGACGTATATCCGCGCGGGCCATCCGAAGCCGCTGCTGAAGCGGAAGAAGGGCGGCTGCGTGGAGCTCGAGGGGCAGGGGCTGCCCTTCGGCGTCGACAAGGGTCCCCGCTTCTCGGCGGGGCTCGAGGAGCAGGCCGTCGATCTCGAGCCGGGCGACATCCTGCTGCTCTATACGGACGGCGTCATCGAGGCCGGACCGGCGACCGCGCAATTCGGCGTCGAGCGCCTGATCGAGGCGTTCCAGCAGGCTCCGGCCGACGGCACTGCGCGCGTGGTCCTGAAGCATATCGCGGACGCGGTCGACGCCTTCGTCGGCCAGGGCGTGATGGGGGACGACGTCACCCTCATCTGCCTGAAGCTCAAGTAGCCCTCCCTCGACGGAAGCCCCTGCAGATCCCTCCGGAATCGGCCGATCTACCTCCGGGGAGTCGGTCTGTTTCCAATTGGAGGAAGAGTGGCGGCATCTTCTCCGAGGGAGTACCTGAGGAGCCTCCGGGAACTCCCGACTCTGCCCGCCGTGGCGCTCCAGGCCCTGGCGGTGGCGGAGGACCCCACCTCGACCGCGAGCGATCTGCTCCGCGTCATCATGTCCGACCCCCCCCTCGCGGCGAAGGTCCTCAAGGTCGCCAACTCGGTGCACTTCCACCGGGGCTTCGCGGTCACCGACCTGCAGACCGCGATCGTCCGCCTGGGCTTCTCCAACATCCGGAACCTGCTGATGGGCGTCTCGGTGATACGCACCTTCAACGCCTACTTCGTGGGCGCGCCCTACACCCGCGAGGACTTCTGGGTCCACTCGATCGCCGTGGGAGTGGCAGCCAGCCGCTTGTCGGGGCAGGGGACCCAGCTCTGCGCGTCGTCGTCGTTCGTCATGGGCCTGCTCCATGACATCGGGCAGCTGGTGCTCGACCGCGCCGCGCGCGAACCCTTTGGCCACGCGATGCGGACGGCCCAGGAGATCGGCATTCCGCTGTTCGAAGCGGAGCGGATGACGCTGGGCTGCGATCACGCGGCCGTCGGCGGCGAGCTGCTCTCCTCCTGGCGCTTCCCGAAGGAGCTGGTCGAGCCCATCCGCTGGCACCACGCGCCGAAGCACTGCGAGGTCGTCCACCGGCCGCACGCGTATCTGCTGCAGACGGCCGACTGGCTCTGCGACGAATACCGCATCGGCGGCAGCGGGAACGATCACCCGTCGCGGCCGATGGAGTCCACCCTTCGCGACCTGCGCCTGACGGACGAGTCGATCCCGGAGCTCGTCGAGAAAGTCCGCCAGGAGCCCCTGCTGTCCCTGCTCCTGCCCGTCTAGGGTTCTTTCTCGAACTTCGGCAGGATCCGTTTCAGGTAGCCGTCGAAGAGGGGCACCGTGAACGCGGTATCCCCGTGGGCGGGGCTGTAGATCATTCCCTTCGAGAGGATGTTGTTCCTCAGCGGGGCGACCGCGGTCACGTCCTTCCCCAGCAACCCGGCGATCTCGCCCGACCGATGCGGACCCGGGCCCAGCTCCGCCATCGCGCGCATATAGCGCTTCTCCGGAGCCGTGAGGCGGTCGGAGCGCACCCGGAAGAAACTGTTGTCCAGCTCGGCGAGCGCGATGACGGCCGCCCGCTCGGCGTCCGATTTCCGGATCGGGCTGGATTCCGCGACATTCCAGCTGTGCTTCCCCCATTCCTGGAGGAAGTAGGGGTAGCCCTTCGTCTGCGCCAGGATCGACGCGATCGCGTCGTCCTCGAATCGGACTTTTTCCCGTCGGGCCGGAAGGACTAGCGCCTCTCGGGCGGCCTTCGCGTCCAGGCTGTCGATCGACTCGAACTTGAAGAGCCGCTCGGCATAGGACTTGGCCCGGCCCATCTGGCCGATCAGCTGGGGCAGGTCGGCGGCGAGCAGCGTGACCGGCAGCTGCTTCTGGTTGGCCCGGTGCAGCGCCATGATCAGCGACGCCAGCTGGTCCTCGGGGACATACTGGAGCTCGTCGATGAAGAGGACGAGGGCGGTCCGATGCTCCTCCGCCGCCTCGACGCCCTTCTCGGGCTTGTAGTCGACGTTGAACTCGATGTCCTGGAACTTGACCTTGAGGGCCTTCGCGAAGCCGGCGAGCGCCTGGAGGGCCTTCCCGAGCTTCGACCTCACCTTCTCGCCGCGGCTCAGGCCGATCATGGCCGCCCGGAGGGCCGGGGCCAGCAGGGCGAGGAGGGATTTCTCCTCCGGGGCCTCGATCCAGACGCAGGAAAACCCGCGCCCCTCCGCCGACTTCTGGATGCTGTTGAGAAGGACGGTCTTGCCCACGCCGCGCAGCCCGTAGAACACGAAGCTCTGTGCCGCGCGGCCGCCGCGGATCCGGTCGAGCGCGATCGCGGCGCCTTCGATCAATTCGTCCCGGCCCGCCAGTTCGGGCGGAGGCGTCCCGGCGCCCGGGGCGAAGGGGTTCTTGCGCGGGTCCGACGGGGGTGATCTTGCAATCCTTATCCTGAAAAGATAAGTCCGATAAGCTTCGTATAAACGGACGCGACTTCTACGCCCGCGCCGCCGACGCGGCCAGCAGCTTTCCCGCCGCCTCCGCGGGCACCGGCCTGCTGAAGTGGTAGCCTTGGACCTCGTCGCAGTCGCGCGCGTGCAGCCACTCCAGGTGCTCCGCCGTCTCGACGCCCTCGGCGATCACCTTCAACTTCAGGCTGTGCGCCATCGCGATCACCGCCGTCACGATCGCCGCGTCGTCCGCGCGCGACGTGATTTCCCGCACGAACGAGCGGTCCACCTTCAGCGCGTGCAGCGGGAAGGACCTGAGGTAGGAGAGGGACGAATATCCCGTGCCGAAGTCGTCGATCGACAGGTGCACGCCCGTCTCCTTGAGCGAGCGAAGGGTGCCGAGCGCGGCGTTCGCGTCCTTCATGACCGCGCTCTCGGTGATCTCCAGTTCCAGCAGATCGGCCGCCAGACCCGTCTCCCGGAGCACGCGCGTGACCAGCGCCACCGGATTCTGGTGCTGGAACTGGCGGGCGGAGAAGTTGACGGAGACGCGGACCGGCGGCAGGCCCGCCAGCTGCCAGGCCCGGCCCTGGGTGCAGGCCGTGCGGAGCACCCGCTCGCCGATCGGGAGGATCAGGCCGCTTTCCTCCGCGAGCGGGATGAAGTCCGAGGGCTGCACCAGGCCGAGCGTCGGATGCTTCCAGCGGACGAGCGCCTCCATGCCCACGATGCGGCCGCCCTTCACGTCGAGCTGCGGCATGTAATACACGACGAACTCATCCCGCGCGAGCGCCATGCGCAGGCTGTTCTGCAGCTCGAGGCGCGTCAGGAACTGGTCGTTCACCGCGGGCAGGTAGAACTGGTAGGAGTCGGCCCCCTGCTCCTTCGCGCGTCGCAGGGCGATGTCCGCATTGTGGAGCATCGATTCGGCGTCCGTCCCGTCGAAGGGGTGCAGGCTGATCCCGATCGTCGTGCTGATGAAGAACTCGAGGCCCGTGAGCACGATCGGATCGGAGAACGCGGACACGATCGCCTCCGCCGCGCGCGCGACGGCTTTCATCTCGTCGACGTCGCCCAGCACGATCGCGAACTCCTCGCCGCTCAGCCGCGAGACGAGGTCGTGAGGCTTGAGGGTGGCCTTCAGGCTCCCCATCAGACGCCCGGCGATCTCCTTGAGCAGCGGGTCGCCGATCGACGGGCCCAGCGTGTTGTGGATGAGCTTGAAGCCTTCGAGGTGGATGAGGAGCACGGCGGCCATCTGCGCGTTCTGCCGCGCCACCGTGAGCAGGTCGCCCAGGCGGTCGAAGAACGCCGCGCGGTTGGGCAGGTGGGTGAGGTGGTCGAGGCTCCGCGTCCCGGACTCGTCGCGCCGCCGCTTGCGGAGGCCGGCGAGCATGCGGTGCCGCTCGATCGCGTAAAGCAGGGCCTGCTCCAGCATCCGGCCGTCGAAGTGCCCTTTGACGAGATAGTCCCGCGCCGTGCCGCGCGAGACGGCCTGGTGGGCCAGCGACTCCGAGGCGTCCTCGACCAGCAGCACGAGCGGGGTCGACGGGACCTGGGCCGCGAGGCCGCGCAGGGGCTCGAGATCGTGGGGATCCTCGAGGGCGGCATCGACCAGGATCAGATCGAACGACTGGCTGACGCAGCGGCGTTTGGCGTCGGCGAGCGAGGAGATGCGCGTGATCTGGAACGGGGTGGCGGCCGCCCGGAAGGCGTCATCGACGGGTTCCCCGGCCATGGCGACGGGTTCGACGAAGAGCACGCAAACCGGCGCCGCCGCGACGGGCTGTGGAGCGCCGCCCCCGGAAGCCTCGTCCCTGTTCCCCATTCGTTATCCGACTGTATATACCGAAGTTCGTTCCGCGCCGGTATGGAAATGCGCCGGGACCGTGGAAATTGGAACGGCGGGTTCAGGAGGTCTCAAACGCCGAGCTCGTTCCGGACGATCCGGACGCCCGCGACCAGGTTTGCCAGCTTCTGCCGCGCCGCCCAGCGCGCCGTCTGGCTCAGGCCGCAGTCCGTCGACAGCGACAGCCGCGCCGCGGGGGCGTGCCGGAGGCAGAGACGGACGCGGTCGGCCACGTCCTGGGGCGTCTCGACGTAGTAGTTCTTCACGTCGATGACGCCGACGGCCACGTCGCGCCGCTTCGCGACCGCGGCGATGATCTCGATCTCCGCGAATTCGCGGCTGGCCATCTCGAGGTGGAGTTCGTCGACGTTGGCGTCAAGGAAGGCGGGGAACAGGGGGGCGTAGCGGCGCGGGGCGACCGCGCGGGCCTTGAAGTTTCCGAAGCACAGGTGCGTCGAGAGGCGGGTTTTCCCGGCGGCGGGCTCGACCGTGCGGTTGAAGAGGTCGACGAAGCGCTTCGGGTCCTCCCGATGGGCGTAGCAGCTCATCGACGGCTCGTCGACGCACACCTCGCGGCAACCGGCGGCGACGAGGGCCTCGAGCTCCGCGCGGACGAGGGGAACCAGCGCCTCGGCGAGCGCCCAGCGGTCCTTGTAGCGGCCGCCCGGGACGAGCCGCCCGCTGAGGGTGTACGGACCGGGAACGCTGGCCTTCAGCGCGGGTCCCGGCGGCGCGAGACGCTTCAGGCGCAGGAATTCGTCGACCACTCCCAGGCCGCGCGGGGCGCGAAGGTCCCCGGTGACGGCGTGCTTCCCGCGCTGGTCGTGGGCCGGCGGTCCGAAGCGCCGCGGCGGCTGAGCCTCGAGCGCGAGGCCCTCGAGGAATCCGTAGAACGACAGGTTGAAGTCCAGCCGGGTTTGTTCGCCGTCGGTGATGACATCGAGCCCGGCGGCCGTCTGGTCGTGGATCGCGGCGATGACCGCGTCGTCCTGCAGTTCGGCGCGGTCGTCCGGCCCGAAGTCCTGCAGGTGCGCGCAGGCGTACTCCAGCCAGCCGGGGAAGGGGTAGCTGCCGATGACGGTGGTGCGCAACGGGCGATCCATCATAACGGTCTCCGTCGGACCAGATGCACGAACAGATACCCGGACCCGGCCGCGGCGGCCAGGTGCTTGAGCGAATGGCCGCTGACGACGCCGAGCGCGCCGTAGATCGGGCGGTCGAAGTGCTCGAGGACCTTCGACAGGGCATACAGGCCGAGCGCGAGCGCCATCCAGGACGTTCCGCGGAACGGGGCGGGGAAGAGCAGCAGGATGACGGGGACCAGCACGATGGCCCATCCCTGCAGCAGGCCGTAGAAGCGCAGGTCGCCTCCCCAGCGCCAGTACAGCAGCGTGCCGACGCCCGCGAGGAGGAGAGGCGCCCAGAGGATGCGCCCCAGGGAGCCGTTGACCCGTTCGAGGACCATGATGCCCAGCAGCGCCGAGAAGCCGACCGCCATGGGCAGGCGGTCCCAGAAGAGGGTCGCGTCGGAAGGAGCCCAGTGATAGTAGGCAGATCCGAAGCCCGTGAGGAAGACGGCGACCGCGAGGAGCAGCCACAGAATCCGCGCCTCCGGCTCGGGTAGCAGGAGTTCCCGTTTCGCCAGGATGTTATAAAGAGCGGCGAGTCCGACCACTAAGAAGGGAAGGTTGGACGCGACGTTCAAGGCGTGGGGGGTGCCGAGCAGGGTCCGCTGGTCCGCGAATTGATGGTACGCGGGATCCTGGGGAATCGGCTTCACGAAGAACACGCCGATCAGGGATCCCAGCGCGAGGAAGGCCAGCGCCGCCTGCTTCAGCGTCGCGGAACCGCGTCGAGGATCAACCCCTTCCATGCGTGGCGTGTTAGTATAGTGGCGGGGCGGGTACATGGGCCAGGAAACCGTCTACTGCATCCGGTGCGCCTCACGAATCGGCGGCGCCGATTTCGCGAGTGGGAGAGCATACCGCGTCTCGGGCAAGTCCATCTGCGCTAACTGTTTTCCGGAAGTCTTCCCCACGCTGACCGCCGAGGAGCGCCGCGAGTTCGCTCCCCAGACGCCGCCGCGCGGAAAGTCCACCAGCAAGATCAAGCTCATCAAGCCGTCCGCGAGCACGGCCTCGCGGCTTCCCGCCGGGCGCCCCGAGCCGCCGAAAAAACAACCTTCGCGGACGCCCCTGATCGCCGGGATCGCCGGTATCGTCCTCCTGCTGGCCGTCGCGGCGTTCTGGTCGATGTCCCGCCCCTCGGCTTCCCCGGAGCCGGAAGAGCGGGTCTCGCGGCCGCTCCCGCCGGCGCCGCTGCCGAAGCCCGCGCCCTCCCCGCCGACGCCGCCGCCCCCGGAGGAGAAGGCGGAGGAGCCTCAACTCCGCGACGCGCGGCTCGCCATCGAGGCCGCCCGCGCGAAGGCGAAGTTGTTCCCCAACGACTTCATCGCCCAGCTCGCGGCCTGGGAAGACGCGGCCCGGAAGGCCGCGCTCACGCCGCTGTTCCGGGAGGCCTCCGCGGGGCTGAAGGAGATCCGGGAGCGGGTGGCCGTGGCCGCTCCGACGACGGCGCCGCCCGTGGATCCGCCGTCCCCGGCGCCGGCGCCTGTCGCGGAGACCGGCGTCAGCGCCGCCCTCTGGAACGCCGCGATGGCGAAGGCGAGCGCCGGCGATTTCGACGGAGCCGCCGTCGAGTTGCGCAAGGAGCCGGCCGGGAACGCGGAAGCCGATCTGCTGCTCACCGCCCGCGCCGCGCAGCTGGACTCGCGGGCCGAAGTGTCGCGGCAGCCGGTCGGCCAGCGCATTGTGCTGAACTACCGCCCGGATTCGGGCGAATCCCGACATGTCGAAGGGACGCTCGTACGGGCCGTCCCCGAGCGGCTGGAGATCAAGCAGGGCGAGGAGAGCGTCTTCGTCGAGATCGAGGACATCACCGCGGGCTCGCTGGTCGCGATCTGCCGGCCGTCGGAGGCGCTGCGGCGCCGCTACGCCCTGCTGCTGATCCTCGAGGGCGAGCGGGTGGGCGCCGAGCGCCTGGCCGGGGCGGACGCGTTCCCGTCGCGCTACTGGGACTACGCGAAGGACGTGAAGCGGTCCCCGGCCCCGTCGCACGAGCTCGAGGCGCGTCGCCTCTTCTACGCCGCCGAGAAGGAGTTCGCGAAGACGGAGACGATGGCGTCGGGGATCGCGAAGTACCGGTCGCTCTCGGAGAACTTCGGCGAGACGCGGCTCGTGAAGAGCGAGGCCGTGCGCATCAAGCAGCGGGCGGAGACGGGGAAGGAGTACTTCTTCGCGATGGGCGCGCTCAAGGCCACGGGCACCTTCGCGCTGGCGCCGGCGACGCGGACGGAACTCGCCTGGGTCTCGAAGGCCGACGTCGAGGGCAACCAGGCGCTCGAGAACTACGTCGAGGCCGAGTTCGCGGCGCTGCCCGACGTCGGCTACAAGTGCTGGGCGCTGCTGGGAGGCTGCTGCTCCGAGGTTTTCGCGTGCTATCTCCAGACGACTGAAGGGACGGAGTTCAATTCGAAGACGCGGCAGAAGGTCGCGATCGATCCGGGCGCCGGGGCGGCGTCGCCCCTGAAGAACAAGATCGGCGGCCTGAAGAAGACGCACGAGGAGCACAAGATCAAGGGCTCGAAGACGCATCCCAAGCTGCCGGCGCGCTGGGAGTGGGTCGAGATCCCGCTGCCCAAGTATGCGGGGCCGGGCTCCAAGAAGATCCGCCTGCTCAGCGACCAGCAGGGCTTCGGCGTGGCGATCATTGTCGTCAGCTCGACCAGGGCCGCTCCGCCCTCCGACGCGGACTTCAAGGACGATCTGACGCAGCTGAAGGGGTCGGCGCCGCCTCCGCCGGACGCGAAGCCCTGGCGGACGCTCTTCGACGGGAAGACCAAGGAAAGCGTGCTGCGGGGGGAGGCTCCGGGCTGGAAGGTCGAGAACGGCGCGCTGCTGAGCGTCGCCGGGATCAACGACGCCGCCCAGACGAAGGAGAGCTTCACCGACGGCGAGATCCGCATCCGCTTCGAAGGGCAGGACCTGGAGAAGCTGTGGTTCAAGCTGCGTCAGGGCGGCGCCGCCGGCGTGGGTTATGCGATTGCCTTCGACAACAACCTGAAGCTCTACGAGGGGAAGCCGCACGAACTCATCTTCACGGCGCAGGGAGACAAGGTGACGGCGACGATGGACGGCAAGCCGATCGGGGTGATCGTGGAAGGCGCGGCGGCGTCCGGCCTGCTGCAGTTCAACGGCGCCGGCAAGCGCTTTGCGGTCCTCTCCCTCGACGTCAGACCTTGAGGAAGATCTTGCGCTTGTACATCCAGCAGCAGATCAGCCAGAGGACGAAGGTCCACGCCAACGAGGCCCAGATCGGGCCGTAGGCGGTCTCGAAGAGCGCGCTGCCGAAGTGCGTCCGGATCGACTGGGACACCCAGCCCTTGAACATCTGCCACATCAGGTACATCGCCGTGCAGTTCATGCCGACGACGACGAACGGGAAGGTCCATCTCTTATATCCCGCGATGTCGACCAGATAGTAAAAGCCCGAGAGGATCCACAGCGTCCAGCCCGAGCAGAAGAGCGCCCACGACGGCGTCCAGATCTTCTTCACGATCGGACAGAGGATATACGAATCGCGGATGAACGGCAGGATCTGCGGGTCGCAGAGGATGCTGGCGGCGAAGCAGGCCGCGCCCGACGCGAGCAGCAGCTTCAGCTTGTCCATCGGCCGCCGCGGGCCGCGGAGCAGCTCGCCGGCCATGACGCCGATCAGCATCGTCGCCGTCGACGGGATGAAGTTCAGGGTCGAGTAGCCGCCCGCGTTGTATTTGAAGTTGTGCGGCGGGAAGAGGTTCAGGAACCAGAGGTCGAAGGCCTGGCCGAAGTTCGCATTCATGCTCCAGTGCGCCGCGAAGCCGCTGAAGCGATACGCGTCACTCTTGACCCCGATGGCCGACCAGTTCGTCTCCGGTCCCGCGACCGGGACCAAGGCGAAGCAGAGCCAGTAGCCGAGGAGGATGCCCGCGAGCGATGCGAGCTGCACCTTGAGACCCCTGCCTTCGAGCAGCACCAGGAACGTATACCCCAGCCCGATCTGGCTGAGCACATTGACGAAGGTCCAGTCGGTCTGCTTCGCGCCGTTCGAGGAGCAGAAGACGCCCAGGAGGATCAGGATCAGCGAGCGCCATAAGGCGTGAAGGACGATGCGCTGCTGCGAGTCGCCCTTCGCGCGGCGGGCGGCGACGGAGTAGGGGACGGCGACGCCGACCATGAACATGAACGAAGGCTGGACCAGGTCCCAGAACGAGCAGGAGCGCCACTCCGGGTGGCTGAACTGGTAGCTCAGGAAATTCCAGACCGGGCCCGACTTGACGTTCGCCGCGAGTTTGTGGACCTGGAAGGCCGACGTCGCCAGGACCAGCATGAGGAAGCCGCGGTAGGTGTCGAGCGACAGCCGCCGCTCCGGCTTCGGCGGCGCGTAGGGGGGCGGGGTCGGATCCTTCACATCCATCGTCGCTCCGTTCGTGGGTCCCCGGGGGCGGAATGTAACGCCTTAAGGAAGAGTCTCGTCCCGGCTGCGGGCATGCCGGATGAAGGCCTCCGCCGCCTTGAATCCCGCCTCCATGCCCCGGTGCTTCTGCATCGCCTCGTGGTACGCGTCGTAGAAACCAGCCGGGTTCTGGCTCGCGTGCGCGTAGCAGGCTTCCTTCTTCCGCTCCACGACCGGGGTGATGTCGACATAGTGGGTCGGGTGGAAGTGCTGGGTCTGCGCGCCCAGGTCGACTTCGAAGTAGTAGAGGGCGAACTTCCGGCCCAGGCGCAGCCACGCGTCATAGATCAGGAACGACGTCGCCCGGTGGTCGCGGTGCGTGTCGATCGGCCAGTGCGTGAGGACGATATCCGGCTTCTCCTCGGCGACGATCTTGCGCACCTCGTCGTAGCGGGCCGCGTGGATCTCCGTCGCGCCATCGATCTGACCGGCGAAGATCGCCCGGACCTTGAGGATCGCGCAGGCCTTCCCGATTTCGGCCGATCGGATTTCCGCGGCCTCGTCGGGCGTCTTCCCTTTGATTCCGGCCTCGCCCTTCGTGAGGTAGAAGTTGACGGCGTCGTGGCCGAGGTCGGCATAGCGCGCCATCGTCCCGCCGGCGCCGGACTCGGGGTCGTCGGGGTGGCCGCCCGCGCAGAGGATCTTCAGCTTCCTTCGGTCCTGGGGGCCGTCGAGGGGGAGGAGGGCGGCGGCGCCGCCGAGGAACAGGTCGCGCCGGCTGATCTCGCCCATCTCCCTATCCTACGTCGGCTCGCGGCGTCCGCGGGTTCCGCTCATCCGGAAGAACAGGCTCAGCGCCCAGGGGAGATGGCGCTGCAGGAAGACCGCGATCTTGCCGTGGCCGGTCAGGATGATCTCGCGCTTGCGCCGGGCCACGGCGCGGACGATCTTGCGCGCCGCGACATCCGTCGGCATCACGATCCACTTCGGATACGGGTCGCCCTTGCCGGGATGATGCACACCCTGGTTGTCGACCTCGCGGAAATCGCTCTGGGTGAAGCCCGGGCTGATCAGGGTGACGGCGACGCCCTTGGGGAGCAGCTCGTGGTAGAGCGCCTCGGCCAGCGCGCGCACGGCGAACTTGCTCATCGAATACGCCGCGGTCGCCGGGACGCTGACATGCCCGCTCACGCTGCCGATCAGCGCCAGGCGGCCCTGCGTCTTCTCGAGCGCGGCGATCGCGGGCTTCACCGTATGGAGCACGCCGAAGACGTTCGTGTCGAACTGGCGGCGGAAGTCGTCGAGGGAGAGCTCCTCGACCGGGCCGACGACGCCGAAGCCCGCGTTGGCGACGACAACGTCGAGCGCGCCGAACGTCGCGACGGCCGATGCGATCGCGGCCTGGACCTCTTCGGCCCTCGTGACGTCGCAACGGAGCGGCAGCGCCTTGCGTCCGAGTCCCTCGATGTCGTGCGCGAGCTTCTCGAGGAGTTCGAGGCGGCGGGCGGCGACGGCGACATTCGCGCCTTCCCGGGCGAGCTCGAGGGCGACGGCCCGGCCGATGCCGGACGACGCGCCGGTCACGAACGCCGTCCTGCCCGCGAATCGCATTACTTGAGGAGACCGCGGAGATACGTCGAGTTCGTGATCATGTCGGCCTTGATGTCCTTCGCGGGGCTCGACGTCTCGAGCACCGCCCAGCCCTCGAAGCCGCTCTTGAGCACCGCCTCGATATACCGGGGCATGTCGATGCCGCCTTTGCCGAGGTAGCCGGGGTTGTCCTTGATGTGGAGCTGGCAGACGCGGTCCTTCCCGAGCCAGACGATCTCCTTATAGATGTCGTACTTCTGGTTGAAGGAGTTGCCGACGTCGTAATACACCTTCACGGCGGGGGACTGGACCTGGTCGAGGATCCACGCGTTGTCCTCGGCGGAGATGGTGTTCTCGAGGCCGAGGACAACGCCGGCCTTCTCGGCCAGGGGCGCGAGCACCTTGAGGCGGTCGGCGGTGGCCTTCTGCTCGTCGCGCTCCTTGATCTGCTGCTTGCCGAAGAAAGGCAGGAGGATGACTTTCGTGCCGAGGGCGGCGGTGGCGACGATCGACTGCTCGACCCACTTCGGCCCGTTCGCATGGGCCTTCAGGTTGTCGCGGTGCAGGATCTCGAGGCAGGTGCCGACGATCGGGATGCCGGTCGTCTTCGATTCATCGACGAAGGCCTTCTGCTTCCCGGCGTCCATCATCGGGAGGTTTTCCTCGCCCTTCTTTTCATCGTTCTTGCCGAGGGAGACCTGGACGCCGTCGAGGCCTGCTTCCCTGGCGAGGGCGAAGGAGCCGATCTTTCCCTCGAGGGCGAGGTTCCAGTCGGTGGCGGCGACCCGGATGTTCACCCGGCGGAGGACGGCGGCCCAGGCATCGGGCCGGGTCCCCAGCACGGCCGCGGCGGCCGCGACGAACGTGCGTCGCGTGATCGTCATCTCATCCTCCAGGGGATAAAAGAGACCGTCCCCTTTATCCTGCTAAAGCGATTTCAGAAAGGCGAGCAAGTCGGTCAATTCCGCGGGACTGAAGTCGGGCTTGCTGTTCAGCTTCGACGGCCGGTGGTGCTCCTGGAACACGCTCTCGAGCGTCTTCGCCCGACCATCGTGCAGCCAGGGCCCCCGCTTCCACACCCCCCGCAGCGGCGGCGGATTGTAACCCCGCTTGTAGACGTCGTCCGGCGCCTCCAGCCCGACCTTCATCACGTCCTCCGACGTGTACGCGGGCGGGATATGGCAGACGTCGCAAAGCTTCTCTTTGAAGAGGATCCCCCCGCGGGCGACGGCGTCCGCGGGAACGTCGCGCGGCGGAGGCAGGAAATCGTTCGTCTCCAGGAACGCCACGACCGCCGACATCTCCTGCGGGTTCAGCTTCGGCTTCGACATGGTCCGCGTGAACGAGCCCTGCAGCGCCTGCTTGAGGTCCTGCTGCTGCCCGTGCCAGGTCCAGGGTCCGGTCTTCGTCACCCCGCGCAGGCTCAGCGTCTTCTTCGGGTTCCCGTAGCGGCCGTCGTTGAGGGTGTCGTAGACGCCGCCGTTGGTGTGGCCCTCGGCGTGGCACGTCGCGCAGGAGAACCAGTCGTGCCAGGACCGGGCCGCGTCATAGAAGATCTTCTCGCCCTGCCGCGCCGGCGTCAGCTCCTTCGGCCCTCCCAGCGGGATCGAGCGGACGACGTCGCCCAGCTCCCAGTCCACGATCTGGACCTCGTTGCCCAGCGCATTGGCGACGACGACGCTCTTCCCGTCGGGCGTGAACGCGCAGCCCAGCGGGCGGCCTCGCAGCCCGCTCACGCGGCGGTACCGGGTCTTGTCCTTCAGCAGCGCATCGGGGATGAACTCGCCCGCTTCGGCCGGGAACGGCAGCGGCAGGGACATCAGCAGGAGGTCCCGCGTGCCGCCCAGGGTCACCGCGAGTCGCGTCCCCTCCGGGCTGACCGCCACGCCTTCGGGATCCGCGGCGCCGAAGCCCTTCATGTCCAGGCCCATCGACGCGCGTCCGTCGCCGGTGACGGGGACGCGGGAGATCCGGTTGTCGATCACGAGGCCGCGCTCGATGTTCTGCAGCGTGACGGACGATCCGCGGTCTGCGATATGGGCGATATAGGCCGCCTCGCCCTTCGGGTCCGCGGCGATGCGGCGCAGGTTGTGGCCCTCCAGCTGGACCGGCGGGGCCGCCTCCATCGTTGCGGTATTGATCCGGCTGACGTCGCCCGACTGCGCATTGCCGACGAGCAGCCAGGTCCCGGCCAGCGCCGCGAACCAGGGCTCGGCGCCCACCGTCACCCGGCGGATCACTTTCTTCGCGGCCACGTCGAGGACGTCCACAGCGTTGTCGCCCGAGACGACGATATAGGCCTTCGTCCCGTCAGGGGAGATCGCCACGCCGCGCGGCTCGTTGCCGACGCGGACCGTCGCGGCAACGCCTATTTTCGGCGGAGCCACCTCGAGAATCGCGACGCTGTCGTCCCAGAGCGACGCCACGACGGCGACGCCCCCCTTCCAGTCGATGCCGTAGGGATGACGGCCGACGGCGACCTCCGCCGCGACCCTGCCTTCGGTCAGGTCGACCAGCGAGACGGATGCGGACGTGCGATTGGCGGTCAGGGCCCAGCGGCCGTCGGGGGACAGCGCGAGGTCGCCCGGCGAGCGGTCCGGATCCTCCCCGGGAGCCGCGCCCGCCAGCAGGAGGGCCAGCCACACATAGCGCATCATTGAATAGTACGTTCCCCGGGTGGGGTCCGCCTAAATCTATTGATGGGCCGGGCGGGTCTCCCTAGAATCTTCCATCGACATCGGGTGGGGAGGCGCAATGAACAAGGCTTGGGTGGCGTTCGCCGTTTTGGCCGTGCTCCAGGGCTGTGCGACCGGGCTGTATCCGGACACCGACATCGTCGAGCCCAAGGACATGGATCTCAAGATCGCGACCGGAATCCAGAAATCCGGCGGTCTGCTCCAGGCGGGCAACCTGGAATACTCGGGAACCGGTGACCTGGTGCAGGTCTACCGCGGCTACGTTTCGGACATGCGGTCCCACGGCTGGACGGGCGCGGCGGACGAGATCGCGGGACAGAAGGCGGTGGGCACGCTGCGGAAGGACAACCGTACCTGCTCGCTGGAATTCACGTCGGCGAGCGGCCAGATCCGGGCGACCATCAAGATCACCCAGACCAGGAACTGATGCAATAACCGACTCTGAGTCCGTTATGGCAGTCCGCCGGCGGCGGGCTGCTCGGATTCGAGCTTCTTCAGCACCCAGACCGTGCCGCTGGTGGTGTCGTTCGCGCCCACATAGGGGCCGCGGGTCACGTCGAACTCGCCGTTCAGCTTCGGGATCGTGAGGCGGGCGGCATCGAAGCGGGCGGGCGCGGTGCCGACCTCAAACGCGCGCGACCCGTTCGGATAGGCGGCCCCCTCGAGCACGTCCTCGAACGAACTCCCCATCAGGTTGGCAAAATCGAAGTCGCCCAGGGCCAGGAACGCGGGATTCGCCTGGACGATGCGCGCGCGCGCGTCGACGATGACGACCGGCGTGGGAATCGACTGGAAGGCGGCCTGCCAGATGTCTCGGGTTTGCGCGAGCATCTGGTAGAGCGACGCGTTCTCGAGCGACAGGCTGGCCTGCTGGACCATCAGCTGGGCGGCCTCCTCCTCGGCGGTCAGGTGGACGTGGGGCCGGGTCCAGACGACGACGAGGCTGCCCTGCAGGCCGCCCGCGCGGTCGCTGAACGGCGCGACCAGGAGTTCCTCGATGCCCGCCGCGGGATCGCCGAGCCAGGCCTCCCCGCTCTGCGGAGTGAAGCGGAGGACGCGGCCCGCCTTGGACGCCTTGCCGGCGGGGCTGGTCTCCGGATCCGACGCGCGCCAGCGCGCAGCCAGGTCCGGCGGAAACCCGGTCGACAGCGCGGCCTCGAACTTCGAATCCTCGCAGGGGAGCCAGAAGACCGCGGTATAAGGGCAGCCCAGGAACTCGCGGGCCGCCTCGGCGATGGCCAGGAAGAGGCGGCCGTTGTCGACCTCGGCCATCACGCTGGACGCCAGCGTCTGGAAGCGGCTCATGCCCCGCAGCTCCTTGGAGAGCCGGTCCTCGGCGTCCTGCCGATCCTTCCCCTCGCGCGCGACGGCCTCCGAGACATAGCCGACGTAGATCGCGACAACGAGCAGCACGGGGAACCCGGTGGTCAGATGCGTGATCGTCGCGGAGTCCCAGTCCCCCTGGGCGTTCCGGCTGAACCACGCGTAGAAGGCGGCGACCGCGATGAAACCGCCGATCGAGAGAGTGAGCCGCTGCGCGGCGGCGGCGAGGAGCATGATGAGGAACATCGCGAGGAACAGTTCCTGGCGATAGCCCTCGAGGTAGTACATCGAGATGGCGAGGACGAAGATGTCGAAGATCAGGAGCGAGGCCTGGATGCGCTGGCGGAAGAACAGCTGGCGGTTCTCGGGGATCATCGCCAGGTTGGTCAGGAAGTAGGCGATGAGGATGATGGGGAGGACCGCATTCACCTCCCCGTGGCGGAGGGAGGGGACCGCGAGGGACGTGATCAGGATGAGGAAGACGAACCGGATCGCGATGAGGATTCTCTTGTGCCGCAGCATTCCGTCGTCTCGAGGTGCCGTCATCCCGGTCTCCCCCCCGATTTCTATGCTAGCACAAAGCCGGCCGCTTGGAGGGATTTGCGCAAACTTGCCTTCCGGGAGCAGCGACCTATTTCAACCTGCTAGGGCGCAGTCCCTTGACAAAGGTAGCCCGACCGACAAGACTAAGACTACATGTCCGAGCTTCCCGAAGGTACAGACCCCGAAATCTTTGAGGATTTGCATACTTCATTGGCGGGGATGAGCCTCTGTTACGTCATCCACCGGCCGGCGGAGCTCTGGGAAATCCTCCAGCTGGTGAAGGCCGACCGCGCCATGGTCCGGGGCGAGATCTACCGTTACGACGGCCTGCGCGAGGCCTACCGGGCGGCCGGCATCGCACGGACAATCGTCTCGAAACTCGACGCCATCAAGGAGCG
>DASQOM010000211.1:0-12316 GCA_035644495.1 Planctomycetota bacterium
CTTGCTCACGTTCGTTCTTCATACGGTCGCGCTCGGCTTGCGCATTTACATCTCTGGCCGGCCACCAGTCACCAATCTGTATTCCGCTTTGATCTTCGTCGGCTGGGGCGCTGTGCTGTTTGGCCTGGCGGTCGAAGCCATTTACCGGCTGGGGCTGGGAAATATCGTGGCGGCCGTTGCCGGCTATGCGACGCTCCAGATCGCTTATCTGTTCTTTGCCGGTGGCGACACCATCACGGTGCTGCAGGCGGTGCTCGACACCCAGTTCTGGCTGGCCACGCACGTGACCTGCATCACCCTCGGCTACGCGACGACCTATGTCGCCGGCCTGCTGGGGATGATCTTCGTCGTCCGCGGCGTCTTCACGCGCTCGCTGACGCCGGAGGTCGCGCGGAGCCTGACGCGGATGACCTACGGCGCCGTCTGCTTCGCCACGTTCTTCAGCTTCATCGGCACCGTGCTCGGGGGGCTCTGGGCGGACGACTCGTGGGGCCGCTTCTGGGGCTGGGACCCGAAGGAGAACGGCGCCCTCATGATCGTGCTCTGGAACGCGCTGCTGCTGCACGCGCGCTGGGGCGGCATCGCCCGCGAGCGCGGCATCGCGCTGCTGGCGGTCTTCGGCAATATCGTGGTCAGCTGGTCGTGGTTCGGCGTGAACCAGCTCGGCGTCGGCCTGCACTCGTACGGATTCACGAGCGGCGTCGCCCTCTGCCTGGTCCTCTTCGCGCTCAGCCAGCTGGTCGTCATCGGTTTCGGATTGACGCCGCCGGAGCGCTGGAAGAGCGCGCCGGCGTCGAAGGGTGCGAAGGCGGAGGCGGAGGGGGAGTCCGAGCATGCATAAGCTGGGCGACTACGAGCTGCACGCCGTCAGCGACGGCACCTTCAAGCTCGACGGCGGCGCGATGTTCGGCATCGTCCCCAAACCGGTGTGGGAGAAGGTCATGCCGGCCGACGAGAAGAACCGCATCCTGCTGTCGCTCACCTGTCTGCTCATCCGCACGGGGAAGAAGAACGTCCTGGTCGACACCGGCCTCGGCGACAAGCACGACCCCAAATTCCTCGAACTCTATGCCGTCGAGCGCGCCCGCAACCTGAAGCACCGTCTCGCGGAGCTCCGCATCCGCATGGAGGAGATCGACTACGTCATGCTCTCGCACCTGCACTTCGACCACGCCGGCGGCTGCACCGTGCGGTCGATCCAGGGCGACCTGGTCCCGAACTTCCCGAACGCGCAGTACATCGTCCAGAAGGGGACCTGGGAGGAGGCGATCGAACCGAACCCGCGCACCGCAGGCAGCTACCGGCGCGACGATTTCGCGCCGCTGCGCGTCATGGGCCGCGTCAAGCTGATCGAGGGCGACGCGGAGATCGTGCCCGGCGTCTGGGCGCGCGCGACGGGCGGCCACGTCCGCCACCACCAGTGCGTCGAGATCCAGAGCGGCGGGAAGAAGGCGTACTACTGGGCGGACCTGATGCCGACGACGGCGCACATCAAGCCCGCCTGGACGATGGGTTACGACCTGTTCCCGGCCGAGGTTTCGACGCTGCGCGAAAAGCTGCTCGCGAAGTCGGTGGCGGAGGAGTGGGTCAACGTCTTTGAGCACGATCCGGAGATCGCGATGGGCTATATCCGCAAGGAGGAGAAGGGATACCGGGTGGAACCGATCGAGAAGGTGGCGGGGCGTGGATAAGCTGGCCACCCTGAAGGGGTCGCTCGCCTCGATGGAAAGCGTCCTCGTGGCGTACTCGGGCGGCGTCGACAGCACCTTTCTCCTCAAGGTTGCCCACGACGTCCTGGGCGACCGCGCCGTGGCGGTGACGGCCCTCAGCGAGTCGTACGCGCGGGCGGAGCTCGAGGACGCCAAGCGCTTCGCCGGCGAGATCGGCGCGCGCCAGATCCTGATCGAGACGGCGGAGCTGGAACGGCTCGGCTACCGCGAGAACTCCCCCGAGCGCTGCTTCTTCTGCAAGGAGGAGCTGTTCACGAGGCTTGCGCCGCTGGCCGACCGCGAGGGACTGAAGTACGTCGTCTACGGCGAGATCGCGGACGACCGGGACGACCACCGGCCGGGCGCCCGCGCCGCGAAGCAGCACAATGTCCGCGCGCCGCTGGCCGACGCGGGCCTGACCAAGCTCGAGATCCGCCGGCTCTCGCGCGAGTTGGGTCTGGCGACCTGGGACAAGCCGTCGATGGCCTGCCTTTCTTCGCGCATCCCCTACGGCAGCGAGGTGACGCCCGACAAGCTCGCCATGGTGGAGAAGGGCGAGGAAGTCTTGCGCGGCCTGGGGCTGCGTCAGTACCGCCTGCGCCACCACGACACGATCGCGCGCATCGAGGTCGATCCCCGCGACTTCGACGAACTGGTCCGCTCGCCGCTGAGGGAAATGCTGATCGACCGCATCAAGGCCGTCGGCTTCCGCTACGTCACCCTGGACCTGCAGGGCTACCGCACGGGCAGCCTGAACGAAGGACTTCCCAAAACCAGCCCGGTTACTTTGCGAAGTTCAGGCGCAGGGAGTTGAGGACGACCGTCAGCGACGAGAACGCCATCGCGGCGGCGGCGATCATCGGATTCAGTCCCACTCCCCACGGAAGGAGCACGCCGGCGGCCAGCGGGATCAGCAGGGCGTTGAAGCCGAAGGCCCACCCGAAGTTCTGGCGGATCACGCGACCCGCCGCCCGGCTCAGGCGGAACGCCGTCACGACGCCGCCGAGATCCTGCCGCATCAGGACCACGTCCGCCGACTCGATCGCGACATCCGTGCCCTGCTGAACCGCGATCCCGACATTCGCCTGCGCCAGCGCGGGGCCGTCGTTCAGACCGTCGCCGACCATCCCGACGGGGCCCAGTTTCTGGTACTCGCGGACGACGTCGGCTTTCTGCGAGGGCAGCAGCTCGGGCTTGACGTCGTCGATACCCAGCCGCTGCGCCATCGCAGCGGCCGTCGTGCCGTCGTCGCCGGTCAGCATCCCGATCCGGATCCCGAGGTCGTGGAGGCGCTGGACAACCGACGCCGACTCGGGCCGCGGCTCGTCCGCGATCGCGATCATCCCCGCAAAAGCGCCGTCGACTCCGACGAGCACGACGCTCTCGCCCTGGCTCACGGCCGCGGTCAGGTCGCGCTGCAGCCTCGTGAAGTTGACGCCGAGCTGTCCGAAGAAGGGGCGGTTGCCCACGGCGATCTCGCGGTCGCCGAGCCAGGCGATCGCGCCCAGCCCGGGCCGGGCCTCGAAGCGCGTCGCCGCCGGACCGGTCGGCGCGGCCGCGACGATCGCCCTCGCGATCGGATGTTCCGAGTTGCGCTCCACCGCGGCCGCCATCCCGAGCACCTGTTCCTTCGTGAAGCCCGGCATCGGGATCATGCCGGTCACGGAAGGCTTTCCGCGAGTGAGGGTTCCCGTCTTGTCGAAGAGGATGCGGTCCAGTCGACCCAGGCCCTCGATTGCTTCGGCGTCCTTGAAGAGCAGACCGAGCCGGGCGGCCCGGCCTGCCGCGACCATGATCGCCGCCGGCGTGGCGAGGCCGAACGCGCAGGGACAGGCGACGACCAGGACGGCGATGGTCGTCTCGAGCGCATGCGAGGGATTGCGCCACAGCCAGAAGGCGAGCGTGAGGGCGGCGATGCCGAGGACCAGCGGCACGAAGCGCGAGGCCCAGAGATCCGCCAGCCGCTGCGCCGCGGGTTTCGAGCCCTGCGCCTGACGCACCATCCTGACGATCTGCGCCAGGACGGTATCATCGCCGGTCCGGTCGAAGCGGACCTTGAGCGCCCCCGTCTGATTGAGCGTGCCGCCGACCACGCGGTCGCCCGGGTTCCGGTCGAGCGGCAGACTCTCCCCGGTCAGCATCGACTGATCCACGGCTCCGCTGCCTTCGATCACGACGCCGTCGGCCGGGATGCGCTCGCCCGGCTTCACCACGCGCTCATCACCGGGCTGGAGGTCGTTGCGCGGCGCGAGCTCCATCAGCGCTTCGACCGCACGACGCGTGCCTCTCCGAGCGCGCAGCTCCAGCAGCCGCCCGAGCAGGACGACCGCGATGATCGTCGCGGCCGTGTCGTAGTAGGGCATCGCGACGAACGGGCTCGCGAAGAACGCGGCGTTCGTCCCGATCGACACCAGCGTGTTCATGTCCGCCGTGCGGTGCTTCAGCGAGCGGAGGAGGCCCGCGTGGAAGGGCCAGCCGGCCCAGAACTGGACGGGCAGGGTCAATGCGAGCCAGAGCCAGGAAGGCCCCTGATGGAGCAGGGTCAGCGTCATGACGGCGGCTGCGAGAGCGAGGGCGACGCCGGTGCGGATGGCGAGGTCGCGCAGCTCCGTATCGCGCTCCCGCGACTCCTCGGGCTCGGGGGACAGCCCCTGCCCGCGCAGCCAGGCGCCGATGTCGACGTCGGATACCACATCGGCCGAGACGGCCGAGGCGGCGTAGTTGGCCGAGGCGGCGAGCACGCCGGGCAGGGAGCGCAGCCGGTCCTCGAGGCCCGCGACGCCGGACGGATCCAGGCCGGAGACCTTATAGACCACCCGGCGGGGGACCAGGCGGTAGCCGCGGTCCTGCAGGGCGCGCTGCAGCTCGGAGGGGTGGAAGCGGGCGGGGTCGACGTCGAGGCTCGCCAGCTCGGCGGCGAAGTTGACGCGGGCATCCCCGACTCCGGGGACGGAGCGGGCCGTCTCCTCGATCGTTTTCACGCAGCCCGCGCAGTGCATGCCGCGGACGGCGACGTCCACCTTCATCATGGCATCCTACTAACGCGGGATGGAAGGGGACAGTCCGCGGAGCTCAGCTCTTCTTTTTCTTCTTCTTGCCCGGGGCGGCGCCGGGGGCCGCGGCGGTGTGCATCCGGGACGCCACAAGGAGGGAGTCGGCGGGGACCTTCTCGATCGGGGCGATGTCGACGCGGTCCTGGGTCTTCCGGATCCAGAAGGTGCGCGTCAGGCGGGTGCGGACGAGCTCCTGGTTCCCGCGCCACCAGGATTCCCATTCGGCAACTTTGTGGAAGTCCATGCCCGTGATGTTCCGGAGGGCGTCCTCCGAGGAACGGCGCAGCGCGCCTTCGTTGGGCCACGGATTCCGCCGGCCGCCGTTTTCGAGCTTCATCAGCAGGTCGATCAGGGGATCGACGGAAGAGAGGCTGCCCAGCATGCCCAGCGCCTTGACGGCGTCGGGCAGGACGGCGCGGACGTCGACCTCGCCGACCTTGGGAACCAGTTCGTTGATGCGCCCGGCGGGCGACTGCCAGCCGAGCTCGCCGATGGCCTTGAAGATCGCGGCCATGACCTCTTCGCGGTGAAGGTTGGGGGCGATGGCGGCGGCCAAAGCCTCGGCGGAGGCGGGATGATCGACCTGCGCGAGGGCTGCGGCGCCGGCGATGCGGACCGAGTCGGCCTCCGTGAGCATCATCTCGGCGACGACCTTGATGACCTTCTCGTGCTCGGTCTTGAGGGCTTCCTGTAGGGCGGCGATCTTGCCCTCGATGGACGAACGCCCGGCCTCCTCCCGGAGCCTGTGGGCGGCGGCCTCGCCCTCCTTGTCGGTCGGCACGGGGTCCTGCAGAAGGATCGCGGCGAGCAGCAGGGTCATCATCAGCACATATACAATGCGGAGAAGGATGAAAAGTTGCGCGGGAAGCTATCCGCGGGGGTGGAATTTGCGGTGCACTGCCAGCAGGCGTTTCCGGTCGACCTGCGTATAGACCTGAGTGGTGGAGATCTTCGAGTGTCCGAGCATCTCCTGGACGTAGCGCAGATCGGCGCCGCCCTCGACCAGATGGGTCGCGAAGGAGTGCCGCAGCGCGTGCGGAAAGACGCGGTCGCGGACGTCGGCGTAACGTGCATGCTTGCGCACGACTCTCCAAATGGACTCGCGCACGAGCCGGCCGCCCTTGGAGCTGACGAAGACGTAGTCGCAGTCCGTATCGCCGCGGTCGTGCGCGAAGTAGTCGCGGATCGCCTCCAGGGCCCGGCGGCCGATGGGGACGACCCGCTCCTTTCCGCCCTTGCCGAGGCAGCGGAGGTAGGCGGCGTCGAGGTTGAGGTCGGCCAGCTTCAGGGTCGAGAGTTCGCTGACCCGGAGGCCGCAGGCGTAGAGGAGTTCGAGGAGGGCCCGGTCGCGGGACGACAGGCGGTCGCCGGTGTCGGTCTCGAGCAGGTCTTTGACCTGCTGTTCATCGAGCGGATGGGGCAGGAGCCGCGGTTTCTTGGGGGCGAGGACGAAGCGGGAGAGGTCTTCGCGGCCCAGGAACTTCAGGAAGGAGCGGAGGGCGGCCGAGGCGCGGGCGATGCTGGAGGCCCGGCGGCGCCGGCCGGAATCCGCGCTCGGCGCCGTCATCATCCCGGCCATGAAGTCCTGGATGGCAGGGCGGGTGAGCGGCCCCTTGAACGATCGGAGGTCGCGTCCGTAGGAAAGGATCGTATTGCGGCTCAGGCCGCATTCGATCTCCAGATACCCGAGGAATTCGTCGATTTTATCCTGCATGAAGCCCCTTAGGGTGATCGGCCTTCCGGGCGGCAACCTTGACAGGTTGCGGGCGCCCTCCGTATCATGGATGTTCATGTCCCGGTGGATGGCCTGCGTCACCCTCGCGTTCGCGGTCGGCTGCGCCAGCACGCCCCCGCCGAATCATATGGCTCCGACTCCCCCCGCGACCCAGGAGCCGGCCAAGACCGCAACCCTGCCGTCGCCCAAGCCGTCTCCCGTGACGAGCGACGGCATCGCCGCCCGGGTCAACAACGAGATCATCACCTGGAAGGACGTCAAGGACGTCCTGAAGGAGATCCGGCCGTCCGACCTGACCCCCGAGCTCATGAAGTCCAAGCTGCGGGAGATGGTGGAGGAGAAGATGTTCCTCCAGGCCGCCCGGAAGAACAACCTGTCCATCTCCGACCTCGAGCTCGACGAGGCCCAGCGCCGTGAAGCGAAGATGTACGGCAGCGAAGAGGAGTTCGACAAGGTCATCCGCATCAAGTACGGCACCCGGACGGCCTACCGCGAGGAGAAGCGGAAGCAGCTTCTCATCTTCCGGCTGTACCGGCACCTGATGCAGCAGTCCTGGACCAACCCGGGCGCCGGCTCGCCGGGGCTGATGCTCGACTTCGTCTCGCCCCAGGAACTGCGCGAGTACTACGAGAGCCACAAGGAGCAGTTCCAGGCGATCGAGCAGATTTCCCTCATCCGCATCGGCCTCCAGTTCTCGACGTCGCGCGAGGAGGAGACCAAGCAGCAGATCGCCGAGTCGCTCGTGCGGATGCTGGACGAGGGCGCCGAGTTCACGATGCTCGCGTACTTCTACTCCGACGTCGACCGCGCCAAGCACTTCCGGGACCGGGGCGTCTCCCGCAAGGATCTCAGCACCTTCTACGCCCCGGACACGGTCCACCACCTCTTCGACGTGATGAAGGACGGGGAGGTCAGCGGGATCATCCGGGACGGCAAGACGTACAACATCTTCAAGCTGGAATGGAAGCACGAGCAGAAGCAGGAGACCTTCGAAGAGGCGCAGGTCAAGATCCGGAGCATGCTCGAGAACACCTACCGCGAGGCCAACCGCAAGCGGCTCCGCGACCACCTCCGCAAGGAGGCGTACCTCTGGCCGAACGACCTCTTCGACAACGACGGATGAAGAAGCTCGTGGTGGTCCGCGCGATGGGGCTCTCCGCGGACCAGGCCGTACGCGGCGACGTCGCCTGGAACGTCTCCGACCTGATCGCCGAGGGCTCCTTCGCCGCGATCGCCGGGACCGCCGACCTGGACAAAGTCGCCTCCGGGCTGGCCGCGGACCGCGTCACCGTCGTCGACGTCCCCTATAAGGATGCCGCCTCCTTCGACGACGCCCTGGGCAAGCTCCGGGCCGGCGCGACGGGCGCGGCGATCGCGATCCTGTCCGAGTCGGTCTTCATCAGCCAGCAGCACTTCCGGGAGATCAAGCCCGGCAGCCCGGTGGCCGGGACGGACGTCCCCCGGCTGCTGGCCGCGATGCTGGCGTAGTCGTGGATCTCGTCCGCCTGCAGTCCAACCTGGCATCCCTTCGCAGCCGCATCGCCGCCGCCTGCTCCCGCGCGAAGCGGGATCCGTCGGAGGTGACGCTGGTCGTCGTGACCAAGTCGATCCCGCCGGAGCTGATCGTCCGCCTGGGGGACCTCGGGGTCCGGGACATCGGGGAGAACCGGCCGGTGGAGGCCCTGGAGCGGGTGGGGGAGTTGACGGGAATCCGCCGCCACATGATCGGACGGCTGCAGACCAACAAGGTGGCGAAGACCCTGGCCTGGGCCGACGTGATTCATTCCGTGGACCGAACGTCCCTGGTCGCCGAACTGTCCAAACACACGAAAAGGGTCCCCATATTCGTTCAAGTGAACGTCAGCGGGGAAGCGTCCAAGGGAGGGTACGGTGCGGACGGGGCGGAGGAGGGGGTCGCCGAGGCCCGGCGCTCGCTGGAGGTCGTCGGGCTGATGACGATGGCCCCGCAGGGGGAGGATGCCCGGCCCCACTTCCGCCGGCTGCGGGAGCTGGCGGAGCGCCTCGGGCTGCCGCAGCTGTCCATGGGGATGTCGCAGGATTTCGAGGCCGCGGTCGAGGAGGGGGCCACCCATGTTCGCGTTGGGACTGCCATTTTCGAAGGGGTTTAATATATACTGGAAGGGAGCTGCGAGGCTCCTTCCCCCGGGGAGGAAACCACGGCGACCGGGAGCGAATCCGTGACGGGAAACCAGTCTCCGGCTATTCCCTGTAGAGGTTGACGGACAGACGATCCTATGCCGCTACTCGTCGTTGAAAAGGGACACGACAAGGGTAAGGCCATCCCCGTCCCGTCGGGGGGGACCGTCATCATCGGCCGCGACTCCTCCACCGCCCTCCCGCTCCGCGACACCATGACCTCGCGGATGCACTGCAAGATCCAGCACCAGGAGGACGGGTACTACCTCACCGACCTGGAGAGCATGAACGGGACCTACCTGAACGGGGAGCGGGTCCGCGAGACCATCAAGCTCGACCACGGCGACCTGATCAAGCTCGGCGACACGCTGTTCACCTTCCAGTCGGACGAGTCGACGGCGACGTCCCTCGCCGGCCAGCGGGTGGGCGGTTACCGGATCATCGAGCGCGTCGGCCGCGGCGGCATGGGCACCGTTTACAAGGCGGAGCAGGTCGACCTCCAGCGCGTGGTGGCGCTCAAAGTGATCTCGGAGGAGCACACGAAGGACAAGGACTTTGTGGACCTCTTCATCCACGAGGCGCGGGCGGCGGCGAAGCTGAACCATCCGAACGTCGTGCAGGTTTACGACGTCAAGCGGCACAACGAGTACTACTACTTCTCGATGGAGTTCGTCTCCGGGGGCAGCGTTCAGGAAGTCCTCAACAAGCAGAAGAAGATCTCCCCCGACCAGACCGTGCAGATGGTGCTGGACGCCGCGCGCGGCCTGGATTACGCGCACAAGAAGGGGATCGTCCACCGCGACGTGAAGCCGGACAACCTGATGGTGTCCGAGTCGGGAATGATCAAGATCGGCGACATGGGCCTGGCGCGCGGGCTCGAAGAGAAGGTCGGCCCCGAGGAGGAGACCTCGGTCATCGGCACGCCGCACTACATCGCCCCCGAGCAGGTGCTGGGCCGGCCCGCGGACTTCCGGTCGGACATCTACTCGCTCGGGGCGACGGCGTACCGCATGCTGGCGGGAGTCACGCCGTTCTCGGCGCCGAGCGTGCGCGACCTGGTCAACAAGAAGGTGCGCGAGGACGCGACGGCGATCGTGGAGCACTCCCCGGAGGTCCCGAAGGCGGTGGCGGACGTCGTCGCGCGGATGATGTCGCGCGACCCGGACCGCCGCTATCAGACCATGACGGAGGTCATCGCGGACCTGGAGCGCTACCAGCGGGGGCTGGCGGAGGCCGAGACGCAGGCGCGCCGCGAGCAGTCGACGGCCGTGACGATGCTGCTGTCGAACCGCACGTCGATGTGGATCGCGGCGGCGGTGCTCCTCCTCATCTTCGGCGGGATCGCGGCGATCGTGTTCACGCGCGGCCCGGAGCCCGCCGAGAAGAAAACGGCGAAGAACAGCGCGATCGACCCGCAGATGGCGAACCAGGCGCTCTACGTGGTGCGGAAGACCGAGCTCGACAAGATGGACCGCAAGGACGCGCGATCGATCGAGCACGTGATCGCGGACTATGCGAGCTTCATCGACCACTTCCCGGGCACGGCCGCGGCGCGCGAGGCGGCCGAGCGCAAGCTGGCGCTGGAGGGGATACTCCGGGACGCCAAGGCCGACAAGAAGCTCGAGATGGCCGAGGTCGCGGAGATTCTGCAGTACCGCAAGGCGGTCGAGGCGTTCCAGCCGCGCAAGCCGGACTTCGGGCCCATCGATGCGGCGATCACGGCCTACCAGGACATCTCGAAGGCCGAGGACGCGAAGGGGACGGTCGCCGCGCAGGAGGCGGCCGCGCGCGCGACGTTCATCCGCCGCTGGAAGACCACCTTGGAGCAGCGGCGCGACGAGTACGAGCAGGCCGACGCCAAGGCCGACGCGGCCATCCGGCAGAAGCGCTTCAAGGACGCCGCGAAGATCTGGAGCGATTTCCGGGACGACACCAAGCGTCTGGAGAGCGAGTGCCCGTTCGCCAAGGACCGCTACCGCACGCTGCTCTATGACACGGCGGTCGCGTCCGGCCTCAAGCGCAGCGCCGACGAGGCTCGAGCAGCCTGGCCGATCCAGGAGCAGGAGGCTCGGGGCCTCGCGAAGGACGGCAGTTACGAGGCGGCGATCAAGCTCCTGGAAGGCATCGTCGATTCGACCGTGGACGAGATCGTCCCGATGGCCCGCGGCCTGCGCGACACGCTGGAATCCGAGTGGGCCTCGGTGACCCGGAAGGCCGAGGAGGAGAAGGAGGCGGCCAAGGCCGCCGCGCTCGCCAAGGCCCGCATCGCGTTCGCGCAGGAGGCTCAGGCCGCCCGGGAGCTCGTGCTCAAGTACGACTTCAAGGGCGCGCTGCAGAAGATCAAGGCGCTCCGCGACACGAACACGGCCGACGAGCTGCGCCCGCGCCTCGAACGGCGCGTGGCCGAGCTGGAGCGCTGCACCCGCTTCAAGGAAAGCCTGATCGCCGCCATCCGGAACCGCGGGCCGTCGCCGTCGAAGTTCAAGGTCGACGTCGACCCCGCGAACTTCGCCGGCCTCGAGGGGGCGGTCGAGGACGCGGACGACCGGAACCTGCGGATCCGGCTGAGCGCGGGCGGCATGGTGGATCATTCGTGGACGCAGTTCGATCCGCCGACCTTCGTGAAGTTCGTCGCCGACCAGTGGAAGTACAACAAGGAGCAGCGGCGGGACGTCACCGACCAGTGCGATTTCGCGGCGGTGTGCATGGAGTTCGGCCTCTACGAGCGGGCCCTGGAGGCGATGGCGTCGGTGCAGGAGCTGCTGCTGGACCCCGTCGCGCAGGTGGCGCCGTCGGCGAAGCTCTTCTGCGAGGAGTACGTCGACCGCCTGAAAAGGGGCGAGGCCGCGGAGTTCTCCGAGATCGAGGCGCGCAAGCGGATCCAGCGCCTCAAGGATTTCATGGCGGCGCAGAAGTTTCCCCAGGCGAAGGCGGAGCTGGACATCCTCCACGTGCAGTACTGGAAGACGAACGAGGTGCAGTCGCAGCAGCAGATGCTGCAGGAGTGGGAGAAGCGGATCAGCAAGGAGGCGGGGGAGAGCTTCAATACCGCGATGAAGTCCGACCGCTACCGGGCGATCCAGTCCAAGCTGCTGGACGAGCAGCTCACGGCGCGGAAGGCGCAGCAGGACATCGTCCTCCGGCTGGGGCGCCTGGACGATCCCTTCGAGAAGG
Organism: Planctomycetota bacterium; assembly: GCA_035644495.1. GTDB lineage: Bacteria > Planctomycetota > MHYJ01 > MHYJ01 > JACPRB01 > JACQFK01. The sequence continues at coordinate 11,829 of DASQOM010000211.1, forward strand.
GCTTCCATCTGGGCGCCGTCTATTCCGCGGCCGGGGACCTGCGGGCCTCGACGGACCGCTATGCGGACGCGCGGCGCATCGGGGACGCGCTGGTGCAGCAGGGCCGGGCGACGCGCGAGTTCCTGGTCCAGCTGGGGACGGTCTACGGCGAGCTCTACCGGAATGCGATCCTGCAGAAGAACCGGAAGGACGCGGACGCGATCCGCAACCAGGGCTCCCAGCGCTTCATCAACCCGGACACGAAGGCGGAGGAGGACTGGTGGACGCAGATGGCGGCCCTCCTCGCGAACTGGAGCGAGAACGTGTATCCCCAGGAGGACCGGAAGCTGCTGAAACTGCGCGAGGAGATCAAGGCGACCCCGGAGGATCCCGCACGGATCTGGGCGCTGGCGCAGACCTGCTCCGACGGCGTCTTCAACCTGTCGGAGGCGCGCGGGTACTATGCGTGGCTGCAGGAGAACCACCCGGAGTTCCCGCAGGTGCAGAAC